>CAYTLU010000418.1:0-2773 GCA_964438665.1 uncultured Bacteroides sp. | reverse complement strand
CAAAGAAGACCTCATCTTCTAAACGAACCGTCACGCACTCCGGCCTCTCAATCCTTGAGGTGGCAAACCGAGTACACCACACCACAGCAATGCACTGCGCCTGTTGCGGTCGCCCCATGACACCCTCTGATGTCAACGACTTCGGCACACTTTGCGAAAGCTGCTACATGAAGGAGTATTATAACGACTGACCGGACCCGAAGGGGAATCCGAGAACACACAACTCAGATTCCTCTTCTTTTTGTGCTAAACCGATATTTATCAAACAATAATAAACAACAAATGACATGGAACCTAATTATGTTATTATCCTCGACTTTTGCGGCGGATACTTGAATATCATAAAGCTCACAGACGAGGAAAAAAGAAAATCAGAGAAGTATGAGGACTTTGAATCATTCCTCTCAACCCTCGAAGAAAAATACGGCTTCCGGCTCAAGGATTGCCAATGGATGACCACCGAGACCCTCAAAATCTATCATTACGAAAACGGGGAGGAGGTGCGGGATGCCTAATTGGTGCGCCAACTGTTACGTCGCGGTAGGTGACAGGCAGCAACTACACGAGCTTCATACCATCATGTATGAATTGGAGTGCATGAAAGAGCCTCTGCACCCCAACGACTTCGGAACGTCATGGCTCGGAAACCTCGTGATCAGGTTGGGCGGTGACTGGACAAAGATCTATTGCCGTGGCTCATGGGACGACCTCTGCTATGATGATGAATCCCTGACTTTCTCCGTTGAATCGGCGTGGAACGAGCTGAATGAAGTGCGTGCACTCATCGAGGAGCAATTCCCCGGCATCAAGCTCTACTACCAAAGCGAGGAACCCGGCATGGGAATCTATATCACCAACGACCCCACCGGTGAGTATTTCCCGGACAGGTACTGCCTTTGGGTCGAAAATGAGGACTCCGGTTATTACCCGACAATCGAAACACTTGCCAAAGCTGTGGAGAGCATAACAGGCTCCGGACATCTGACCACCTTTGACGCCTGCCGGAAAGCCCTTGCTTGGTACGCCTCCAAACACCACGACCTTTGCTACACCATAGAAGAATTCAAGGTCATGGAAGACTAACCCCACCCACACTCAAAGATATGCGGCTTCGGCTGCATATTTTTTATCCCGCCGTCCGAGAAAAGCTGATATTCTTATTATTGAAGAAAATACAATCACCCTCTATGGGCACTCTCGCAAAAGGTCCTGCTTCTAAAATCGCCAACCCCAATTATATCGAAGGATCATAGCGAAGAGTGCCCCTTTTGCCGTATATAGTTTCAGCTAACCCTGCGCCGTTGTCATCCCCGATAACCGCGTGGGGCATTTTTTGTCTTCAGACATTTTCGATAGACGGACAATAAAAGTCCGGCTACGATGTTTTCGCTATACGTTTGATTGTGGTCTCTTTGGAAAGGCGTTTTTTGAAAGATGGTACGTTGCCTGTATAAACATCCTCCAAAATTGGTGCAATTTGAGTGACTTGTTCATAGGTAAGTGTCTTCGGCATAACCCGATTGAGCAGCCAAGAGAGGCCCCAGACGACAGCAAGAGCCACGATGAAAGCGTTATTGTTGATAAAGCTGTTATTGAGCAGTCCGAGGATTGGATATATTAGAATCCATAGAACAAAGTAGAAACCGGTTTTCATTATTCTTCCGGTTTTTGAGTGGTTCGATTAGCAGTAAATCCAATGGGACGACGTTTTTTCTGAGATTCCATCTGCCGGACGTTGAGTTGTTGATAGTTTTGGCGAACGTTTTCCTTCGCATCAAAGAAAGAATCGAGTACAGCTTTGACGAAAGGCACGTTGTCGGGACATGCCGGATGAAGCATTATGTCGCGGCGGCTATGAAAGCCTATAACACCTTCATCGTTCGGTGCGGTCAAAACGACTGTCGGACCGAAGTTGAAATTGGCCGCGTTGACAGCCTCACGAACTTGTGGCAAATCCGGGTCGTCAGCTTTGATAACTGACCACATTGGATCCCAAATTCGTGCATACATTCCGCCAAATTCGATGTGGAAATTCTCGCCCTGATATTGAACAGATAGAGTGCCATCATCATTCTTTGTAGGCTGACAACCAAGATTGCTCAAGGTAGTGAACATCAGTCCAAGAGTATCCGGCTCAACAGATTCCTTTTCTTGCCCCATACGATACTTCCTTAGTCTTAAAAAATGATGAACTATAACACCTATGATTATAAGTATAGTTATTATGGTAATCTCAATCCAATAGGGTTTTAGTATTTGTGCGAATGCAACGATTATTAAATACTTAATGAATGACATGTGTTATAAGCAATTGCAAAAGACATAAACTTCTCCTGTATTATATCACAATCCTCTCAGATATAGTGTTCTAACGATTGGGCTTGATTATTAGTTTCTTATTCTGATTATCAATCTCGATTTTGCCCAGCCTCCCCAATACGGATTGTCCCAACAAAAGAGGTGCTTTCTGATTGCGGACAACAGATGCGCGGACATTATCCAGTTTCAACCCGCCGAAATCTATCTGACGGAGGTTAATTACAGTCCCTTCGGAAATGTCGCCGTTGGCATCATAGAAGTTCCCTGGACCTACAACATCACTGCGCTTGAGGTATCCGTTTTTCATCATAAAGTTGGCCTCAACCATTGATAGGGATACGATACTCGCACCCGTATCGAATATGAATTTTAACGGCAGGTCGTTTATCGAGCAACTTACTTCGCTAACCCCTCCGGCGGGGGTGAATGGAATTTCCACAATTTCAGGCATTTC
>CAYTLU010000417.1:0-10217 GCA_964438665.1 uncultured Bacteroides sp. | reverse complement strand
AGCAGCGTCGAAAGGGGAAGCGTCATCCTTCCGCTTCCCAAGACCGTTCCGCCCGCTTCCCGTGCGCAAGCGCCCGTCGCCGTGCGTCCCGCTCTCTTCCGGGCAGGCCTCTCGCCTGCCCGCCTTTCGACGACCAATTTGGCGGTGTTGCATCTGTTGCATCTGCTGCCTCTGCTACATCTGCTGCGTCTGCTGCGTCCGTGGCATCCGTGGCGTCCCTGCGGTCAAAGCAAATTCGGGAAAATAGCGGACGGATGGAGGCGCGTGAAAAATAGTTGTGTATGTGTCGCTATTGTAGGCGGTCTTTCAGACCGCGCGGGCCGCAGCCTCCCGGCGGCGGAGGCCCGCTCACTGGTGTTCGCGGTACTCCGCAGGCTGCGACCCGCAGACGCGTCGGATGGGTTTATCGCCCCACTGGATTTTGCTGGTGTGGCCCGGAGAGCGAGCAGGGCTCGTGACTGCCAGTGAAAACTGCGTTCCACGGGGCATCCATTCACCCAAACGGATCGCTGCAGAGGAAGGATGTGTTCGGATGCCGGTGGATGTCGACAGTAAGGTTCTCTCCTATTATTATCGTTACATCACCTTCGACTATTGTTATGGTAATAAAAATTATCCCCATCTATAACGGATAAATCGAGTAAAAACATTAACTTTGTACTTAATTCAATATATTGAATATGGCAAACGATATAAACAGGCTTAAATAGTTCTTGTCGAGAAAAAGAAAAGGGAAATGATTGGCAGAACAATTAGGTAAAGACCCGTCAACTGTATCTAAGTGGTGAACCAATGTTTCACAAGTTGATTTAGTAACACTATCTCAGGCAACAGAGTTGCTTGAGGTTGATAGGCGGATTTAATAAATAGAAGTTAATGAAAAAAGGCAACTGGTGTATATATGAGTAAAATGGTAATTGATTATATTGATAATAGTAGTTTATCTCCCTTGTTCCTTCAAGGGGATGCCCTTTCTGTATTGAAAGCGTTTCCCGATAATTCTATTGATTGCTGTATAACGAGTCCACCGTATTGGCAAAAACGACAATATGAGAATGGAGGTATTGGACTAGAAGATACGCCATCAGAATATATAGATTGTCTGTTTGACATTATCAAAGAAGTGAAAAGGGTTTTAAAGTATAGTGGAGCATTTTGGTTGAATATTGGCGACTCTTATCACAATAAATCATTACAAGGGATACCTTGGAGAATAGCATTTAAGATGCTTGATGATGGTTGGCTGCTTAGAAATAATGTAATTTGGTATAAACATAAAGGAGGACTAAGTCCAAATAAAGATCGATTTGGCTCTGTGTTTGAAGATTTTTTCTTCTTTGTTAAAAACGAAAATTATTATTTTGATGCGGATGCAATTCGCGCTAAACCAAGACAATCCATTATTAAAAATGGAGCTGTTGTATCTGCAACAGGCGTTAGTGGAATTCGATATCGTAGACAAATAGAATTATCTACCAGTTTAACTGATGACGAAAAAGCAAATGCACTTATGCAGTTGGAGAATGTGTTAAATAGAATTAAAGAAGGAGTACTTTCTGATTTTAGAATGGTAATAAGGAATGAACAAAGAACTACTCATTCTGATTCTACTAGATTATCAGGAAGAGCTAAAGAATTAAAAGAAAAAGGATTCTATTTTTTATTCTACAATCCCAAAGGAACAATGCCAAACGATGTTTGGGATATAATACCCGAGGATAGTCAAAATAGGAAAATGCATTTTGCCCCTTATCCTGAGGAATTGTGTGTTATCCCAATAAAATCAACTTGCCCTTTGGGTGGAATTGTTCTTGACCCATTCAGCGGTACTGGAACAACAATGAAAGTTGCTTTTGAATTAAATAGAAAGTCGATTGGAATAGATTTGTCAAATGAATATATTAAATTAGCACAACAAAGAATATGTCAAGAATCAAAGAGTTATTTACCTTTTCAGTAGATAGAAGAGACATTAATTGGGCGAAAATAATTGATAGCAAACAATGCAGGTACTCTTCGAAAAAATGCTTTAAAGTTAGAAAGAGCCAAACTGATATATCCATAGGAACATGTACAGTGCAATACGGCAAAGAAAAACGAGATGTTATTATTTGTCCGCATCGCTTGTTAGAGCGAAAACAAATTTTTATAGATTGCTTGCATCTTCTCACGTCACATACTCCTGGCAATGAATTACATCTTATTCCAGAAGTATCTATACCAGGAGGTAGTGTAGATTATTTTCTTGTGTCTACTGATTCAAATCGCAAAGTAAAAGATTTTGTTGGAATAGAATTGCAAACCATGGATACAACTGGCACTATTTGGCCAGAACGAGAACTAACATTGAAAGAAATGGGGTTGAAAGATGTTGAAGTCATAGACAATAAATCTTATGGTATGAATTGGAAAATGACTGCTAAAACAATTCTTATCCAATTGCATCATAAGATAAATACCTTTGAGAGCCTTAATAAACATTTGGTTCTTGTTATTCAAGATTGTTTGCTAGATTATATAAAAAATGAATTTTCTTTTAGCCATATCTCAACGCAAGCATTAGTGGGTGAATCAATGCATTTCCATGCATACTGCCTGAAAAAGGAGAAGCAAGATTATAAATTAATTCTTGAAAGTCGTTACAGCACAGATAGCGCTGGTATTTCTAAATTATTAGGGCTTAATGCTAATGCTAATTTGCAATTTGAGGAAATAGCGAAAATTTTGGAAGCGAAAATTTCTGATCTTACAATTTTCTCTATTGCTTGATTAAAATAAATATATTATTATGGGAGATTTGTCTATTTTAGAGCAACTCTGTTTTTGTACGACGCGAATTGAAACAGAGGATACCAATGGACATAAGTATTCAGGGACAGGTTTTTTCTATAATCTTGGTATTGACGGTAAATTAGTACCTTTGATTATCACGAATAAGCATGTTGTCAGCAACATGAAAAAAGGTATGTTTAGGTTTACTAAAGCAAATACAAAAGGAGAACCTATATATACCGATCATTTTACAATTACGTATGAAGTGGATTTTGAAAAAATGTGGATTTTCCATACTGATACTAATGTCGATTTATGTGTATTACCTATAAATCCATTATTGAAAGCCGCAAGACAAATGGGAAATGAATTATTTTTGCGACCACTGGATAATAACTTAATTCCTACAAATGAAGATTTGAAATCATTAGATGCTATTGAAAGTATTATTATGATTGGATATCCCAATGGGCTTTGGGATTCTGTTAATAATATGCCAATAGTTCGTAGAGGAACAACAGCCACATCGGTGTGTTTGGATTATGAAGGACGAAAAGAGTTCTTAATTGACGCGGCTTGTTTCCCTGGTTCTAGCGGTTCCCCTGTATTATTATGTGATATAGGTGGGTATCGAGATAAAAAGGGTAATTTGAATTGGGGGGCTTCACGTATAATTCTTTTGGGGATTTTATATGCAGGTCCTCAATTAACTGTTACAGGAGAAATAAAGGTTGTCACTATTCCTAATATGCAACAAAAAGCATTGTCGGTTTCTCATATTCCCAATAATCTAGGATATATCATAAAATCTGAGAGAATTTTAGATTTTATACCTATCATCAAACAAAAATTAAGAGGCTAATCCAATCATAGAATAACATATTGCAGCGAAAAGAGAAATGCAAAATAAGGCTGGTTCTCTATTCGCTGCAATTGTTTTGAGTTGTCCGCAGTACCGCCGTACTGATGGAATTGGTCGACGAAAGGCGGGCAGGCGAAAAGCCTGCCCGGAAGAAAACGGGACACACGCCGACGGGCGCTTGCGCACGGGAGGCGGGCGGAGCGGTTTCGGGAAGCGGAAGGATGACGCTTCCCCTTTCGGCGCTGCTCCCAACGTTCGGGTTCGCCCGCGCGGCTGGGCCAAACCATTGGCCCAAGGAGCGCAGTGCCGTCCAGCCCACGCGCAAGTGCCGTCCGGCCCAAAAGCCCGGCCCAAATGTCCGGCCCAAAGGCCCGATCCAATGCAAAAACCGCCCCGATCGGCGTGGATCGGGGCGGTTTGGTTTCGGTTGGTTATCCGTGGCGGGTCACTACTCCTGCGGGAAGCCGTAGCCGTTTTGGATATTCATCGACATGAGGATGTTCGGCGTGAAGGGCCACAGGTAGATCGGGGCCTTCGTGTAGTCGTAGTCATAGAAGAGGTACTTGTAGTACTCATCCTCGTTGTCCACGAGCGCCTTGCCCCAGTCGACCTTGGTGTAGCCGTCGGCTTCGAGAGCGGCTGCCTCGTCTGCCGTCAGTGCCTTGAACAGGCCTTTGATAGCGAGGTTGGTCTTGCCGCCGTCGATCTCTTTGGCGCCCCACTTCACCCAGTCGTCGTTCTCGCCGCGCCAGCCCGGGAAGAGCACGGGATCGTCCTGCTTGTCGGCCGGGCACTGGGTCGTCAGGCGATAGCCGTACTGCGACTTGGCGTCCACTGACTTGGTATAGATGCAGTTGGAGATCTGGTTGCCGTTGTCGAAGGTGTAGACACCGTTGGCTTTCAGACCGTCCATCATCTTCTTGGTCAACTCCTTGATGCGCTTGATGTTTTCGGGAAGCAGACCCGTGCGGATCAGCGTCCAGCGGCGGTCGCCGTCACCGGCGAACTCGAAGCCGCGCTCCTCGATGATGGCCTTGAAGAGGCCGCCGCACTTCGAAATGAACTGGTCGGTGTTGGCCTGGCCGGCGGGGAACGAACGTTCGCGCACCTGCTTGAGGTAGTTCTTGGCGGTGCCTTCGTCGCCCAAGACGGCGCAGACTTCGGCATAACTCAGGTAGATTTCGGCCAGACGCATGTACGGACCGTTGATACCCGATTTACGCTGTTTGGCTACCCACGGCGTTGCCATACGGCCCTCGTCCCACTTGTTGAGTGAGATACCGCCGTTGGTTTTCGAACCCATCTTGAAGGAGAGCAACTTCTCGACACCCTTGCCGTTGTGGCCCGTTACGACGAAGCAGACGTCGCGGCGCTTGTCGGCCGGATCGAATATGCCGTAGTAGTAGGCCGGATTGACACGGCTCTGACCGTAGAGTTTGCAGGGGTAGGCGTTCTTTTTACCTCCGTCCGACGGACGTCCGAAACTGTAACCGCGGGCGTCGTTGCCGCCTGTACCCTGCTGCATGGGATACTCGTAGATCGCCTCGTCGGCATAACCGGCGTCGCTGTCGAGCATCTGCTGGAAGAAGTACTGGTAGGGGTTGTCATAGACGCGGCCCTGCTTGTCGGTCGGGCGCGGGTCGGTAGCGTGCCACTGGGCCGTACCCGGCTCGGCGAGCAACTTCTCGTAGTAGGTCTTGGCCGTCTGGTAGAGGTTCTTCCAGTCGCTGCGGCGGCCGTAGAAGGCGCCGTTGTTCTCTGTGCCGATCTCCTCGAACGACACTTTGTTGCCCTGGCCGTCCACGTAGTTGAAACCGCGCATGCGGGTCTGGTAGCCGGCAGCCTCGATGGCCATGCGGCCGATCAGGCCCTGTACGTAGGTCTTCGAGAAGTGGTTTTTGTTGGCGGCAGCCACGCTGGGCACCTTGCCGACGGGGTACATCAGCGGCTCGACGGCGATCAGGTCGGCGATGCAGCGGTCGTAGATGGCGTCGCGCGAGGTCAGCCCCTCGGCAGCCTCACCGTAAACCGTGTTGAAGGGAACGTCGCCGTAGTAGCGGATCAACTCGCGATAGGCCGTAGCGCGCATGGCGATCACCTCGCCGTACATCTGGCTCAGGGGCGAGGGCTCGGTGGCGTTGGTGAAGATTTCGTCGAAGTTGGCGGCTTTCTCCATGGCCGAAATGATGGCGTTGGCCTGGCCGACCACGGCGAAGCACCTGTCGTAAGCGCTGCTGCCATCCTTGTCGTAGTTGCCCAACGGGTAACTGGCGGCGAAGGTGCCGTTCTGGTAGAACGTTTCGGGGTAGTGGCGGCCCACCTGGTTGGTGAAGGCCTCGGGGTGGCGCTCGATATCCGAACCTGCTACATCGGCAGCGTAGAACAGACCGTCGCCGAAGACCGCATTCTGGGCGCAGTCGCGCCACGTCTCGTAAACGCCGTCCAGTGCCGAAGCGGCCGTCTCCTCATTGCCGAAGACGAAGTCGGGCGTCACGCTCGAAGGGGTTTCCGTCTCCAGGAACTCGCTGCACGATGCGGCGAATACCAGCCCGACGGCTCCCAATATGATTTGAATTTTTTTCATATAGTCGCTATGCTTGTTGGTTGGTTGTTTAGAAAGTCAGGTTGAGACCGAACGTGTAGGTCCGGGCCTTCGGATAGGCGTCGCGGTCGTAGTTCGGGGTGGGGAAGCCGTCGACGCCGCCGTTCTTGGTGTTGACGTCGGGGTCGAGACCCGAGTAGCCTGCGATGCAGAAGAGGTTGCCGCCCGTGAAGTAGATGCGGGCACGCTGGATGCCGATCTTCTTGGTCCACTGCTGGGGCAGGGTGTACCCGAGCGTCAGGGTGTTCAGGCGCAGGTAGGAGGCATCCTCGACGAATTGCGACGAAACGACACCGTACTCGCTGTAGTACGACGGATAGGCCGTGTCGGCGTTGATCTCGTTCAACTTCTCGGGCGTGTCGGCTAAAGCCAGGTCGCCGCTGTTGTCTACGTAGTAGTACTTGTAGGCGTTGGCTGCGAGGGCTAAGCGGTTCGTACCGAACGAGGTGTCCTTGTTACCGAACATCGAGTGCATGGCGTTGGCGTTGTACACCAAACCGCCGATCTGGTAGGTGAAGTTGGCGGTCAGGTCGAGACCCTTCCAGCCGGCATTCAGCGTGAAGCCGCCGGTGTGGTGGGCCTGCATGTCGCCGATGATATCCACATCGTCCACCGTCACGACGCCGCTACCGTCCGTATCGGCGAACTTCGGCATACCCGGGATGGCGAACTGGCCCTCGGGGCGCGGCATGTTCTTCATCAGGTCGGAAGCGAAGTTGACGACACCGGCGTCGATGTCGGCAACCCCCTCCTTCAGCGTCCATACGCCGTTGGCATAGTTGAAGTCCTCCGGCGTGTAGAAGCCCTGGCTGATCATACCCTGAACCAGACCAACGGGCTGACCCTTGCGGATGATGTAATCCTGGGCGGGGCGCTGCATCGACGATGCCCAGCCCGTGCTGACGTCGGCATTGACATCGGCGCGAATCTCGTCGATCTTGTTCTTGTTGTAGTTGTAGGTCAGGTTGAGGCTCAGGTTGAAGTCCTTCTTGCGAATCAGGTCGGCGCCTACGGCTACCTCGATACCCTTGTTCGAGGTCTGGCCCACGTTGCGGTACTGGTAGGTGTAGCCCGACGACGAGTTGGTCGGCACCTTCATCAGGATGTCCTTCGTCGTGTTCCAGTAGGCGTCGATGCTACCGCGGATGCGGTTTCTGAAGAAGCCGAAGTCCAAACCGAGGTTACGCGAAATCGAGGTCTCCCACTTCAGATCGGGGTTGGGCTGCATGTCGCCCGGCTTGTAGATCGGGGTCGTCACGCCGTCCACCTGGATGGTGCTCGACTTCCAGGTCTCGCGCCACAGCGACGAGTCGATGCCGTCCGAACCCGAGGTACCGAACGATACGCGCAGTTTCAGGTTGTCTAACCAGTCGGCCTCCTTCAGGAACGACTCGTCGGAGATGCGCCAGGCGACGGCGCCTGCGGGGAAGTAACCCCAGCGGTTGTTGGGGGCAAATTTCGACGAACCGTCAGCACGGAACGTGGCGGTGAAGAGGTAACGGCCCAGCAGCGAGTAGTTCGCGCGGGCGAAGAAGGAGTTGGTGTGGTTGGGCATGCCGATCGAGCCCGAGAACTTGTCGTCCTGACCGCCCGTCATGTTCAGCATACCGAAGGCCTGGTCCATCGTGAAACCCTTCGGATAACCCGTACCCTGGATCTCGCTCGAATTGCTCTTCGAAGAGAGCAACTCGTGGCCGACCAGCACCGAGAGGCTGTGAGCGTCGCTCAGCCCCTGCACTTCGTAGTTGACCGTCGTAGCCCAGCGCACGCCATAGCCGTCCTTGTTGGACAGTTTGGCGGTGCTGTACGAGTTGGCCGAGGCGGCCAGACCGGCATCCCAGTTCTGGGTCTTGGTCCAGTTGCGGCTCAGCGAGAGTTCCGTCTGAGCGGTCAGCCCCTTGACGATCTTCCACTGCAGACCGGTCTTGGCGCGCAGACGCTGCATCTCCGAAACATAGGTGTAGTTGTCCAGCGCCGAAACGGGATCCATCCCGGGCTGTACGTTCGAGTCGCCCTGACCCAGACCGTTCGTGAAGGTCGGATCACCCAGCACGTTGTCGATCGGGTGGTAGCGGTAGGCCGAGGTGGCGTTGCCAAACTGGGCGCCGTCGAGTTTGATGTCCGCATAGCGGAAGTCGAAGTCCACCTTCAGGTTCTTGGCGATCTGCGTGTCGTACTTGAAATTCGCATTCCAGCGGCGGTAACTCGACTTGATGCGGATACCCTCGTCGTCGGTCAGGTTGACCGATGCGTAGAAGTGCGATTTTTCCGTAGCGCCCGAGAGCGAAAGGTCGTGGTTGTGCGAGTGAGCCGTGCGCATCACGTCGTTGATCCAGTTGTGCGCCGGCTGGTTGCGATACTCTTCGAGGTGGTTGCCGTACTTCGAGCCGAGGCCGTAGTAGTGGGCCACGCCATCCTCGTAACTCGAACCGTAGGCCTTGGCGTAGGACCACGTGCCGAGTACATAGTCGTAGGCACTCAGCACATCCAGCACCTCGGGGTTGCTCTTGATCTGGTAGTAGCCGTTGTAGCGAACCGTCACCTTGCCGTCCGAGCCTTTGCCGCTCTTGGTGGTGATGAGGATCACACCGTTGGCACCGCGCGCACCGTAGATGGCCGTCGAGGCGGCATCCTTCAGTACGTCGATCGACTCGATGTTGTCGGCCGGGATGTCGTCGATGCCGCTCACCTGGATACCGTCCACAATGTAGAGGGGCTCGTTCGACTGCGTGATCGAACCGCCGCCGCGCACGCGAACGGAGATCGAGGCACCCGGACGGCCGTCCTGCGACGTTACGCTGACACCCGGCAACTGACCCTGCAGGGCTTGTGCGACGTTGGCAACCGGATAGGCGGCCAGTTTGTCACCCGATACCGAGGCTACCGAACCGGTCAGGTCGCGGCGCTTTACCGTACCGTAGCCGATCACGACCACTTCGTCCATCACCGAGGTCTGCGGCTTCATGGCCACCCGAATGTGCGTTTGCGAGCCGACCGCCACTTTCTGCGATTCATAGCCAACGAACGAGAAATTCAACACGGCGTTTTTGCCTGCGTTGAGCGAGAAATTACCGTCGATGTCGGTCGTCGTGCCGATCATCGTGCCTTCCACCGTGACCGAAACGCCGATCATCGGTTCGTTGGCTTCATCTACCACCGTACCTTTAACGGTAAGGTTCTGAGGCTGAGCCAGATCCCCCCCCCTCGGTTCTGCTGAAGCCGAGGCGGCGGAGACTGCCAGCATCAGCACTGCCGCTGCGAAAACGCAGCTGATTCGCATAAATTTTCTCATGCTGATACTCTTGGTTTTTGTTAATAGTTAGTTGGTGTTTGCGGTGTTCGGACCGTTTGAAGGATTCGAACAGATGTACAAAATTAAACCCTTTTTTTGGATGGTGCAAGTTTTTGCCTCGTTTTTTTAGTCTTGTTTTTCTTGCTTTTTTCCCGTGTTGCCCTGAATGTTTTTCTGAAATAGGTTATAAATTAATGTTTTTCAGTGCGTTGATGAAATACCCGAAAATAGAGTCCAAGGCGTCTAATCACATTGGCTATCAGTCTGCTAAATAATCGTTTAGGACAGCATCGCCCTTTTTTGGTATCACATGGAATAATCGGACTGCCCGTTTGCGGCAGGCAAATGGACGAAATGAGATACAACAGGCGGTGCACCAGCAAAATCCAGTGGGGACGAAAAAAATACATCGTGTTAGTCTGTGCGGGTTGGACGGCACTTGCGCATTTTGCTTTTGGGCTGGACGTTTGGGTCGGACGTTTGGGCTGGGCTTTTGGGCTTGACAGCACTGCGCTCCTTGGGCCAGTGGTCTGGCCCAGCCGCGCGGGCGAACCCGACCATTGGGAGCAGCGGCTGCCGGTGGAGGCGGCGGTTACGTCGGACTAACGTCCGTCTGCAAGCGAAAACTGCAGCCCTTTGGGTGAATAAATTCCCCCGCGGGCTACAGTTTCCACTTGCTATCGCGAGCC
>CAYTLU010000416.1:0-2706 GCA_964438665.1 uncultured Bacteroides sp. | reverse complement strand
TCGGACGCATCCTGATCGCAGAATGCGCGCAAATACACTGACTTACTCATCTAATTGTTCTTATTATTCTTTCCATTTCTTCCTGTCCATACCGCTGGTCAATGGGCAAGGGGAGGAGATATTTTGCCAATCTATATTCCGTGGTTTCCGGCCCACACCATTCAAGCACGTTTGGCCAATAGGTAGCAACAAATATCTTATTGTTTATCAATCTTTTTCTCAAGGAATCATCTTCGGAGAGGTATGGATATACCATGGGGCAAGCAAATGCATTCCGAAGCGGGATATCCAATTGATTTGTCGATGCCAGTGCCCTATGGAGAATCTCAAAATTCGACCGCCTACGACGCTTAACATCCTCATAATCTATTCTTTCAAGAATAGATCTGGTGAGAGCCGACATCGCTTTCATTGGCTCGCCACTTAAAGACGCATCATCCTTTTGAAACTCCATGTATCCGGCCTCAGCGCCGGCATCTATTCGTTTCAAAAGATGTATAGAGCGACAGGTGGAATAATCCGGTTCTAATTGTATCTTTTTTGTCCCTGAAGTCCATGCGAATCCCCCATCTGACACCCCGAAGAATTTTCGGGGGCTATAGATCGCCTTCATCCCCAAATGATTGAAATGATAGAATGCCTGTGCATCGTCAACAATCATTTTGTCTTTATAATGCAAAAGCAACCTGTCTATATAATCATCTTTGATGCCAAAATAATCGTTGACGATTATATATTCGTTCTCTTTCAGATTGGGTAATTCGGCAATTTCCAGTTTTTCGGTAATATGATAAAACTGATAGCCAATGTTAAGCCGTTTCAGCGGTTCCAGAACGACTTCACATGTGTAGTATGGCAGGAATACCATACTTGGAGTAGGTTCTATCTGCCTGAAAATAAATTCTAACGCATGTCGGCTGGAATTAAGCGCCGGAGTGTGAAAGAACTTATAATTAGGATTGACAGCGCCTAATTCCAAACCAAAATATCCTCCGATTTCGTTCATTTCACTATCACTTTACTCCATTGGGCAATTGTTGCCATTGAACGGTCGAGAGTTGAGACATCGGGAAACCGCATTACGAGAGTCCCTATAGCATCGTTGGCACCGTTGAATCTGCGGACATTGTCGTTGCGATTTACCCACAGGTCTGTCTCGATAACGTATTTCCTATATTCAGGCGAAATTTCAAGCGACCGGAATTTCCCTTCCCTATCGGCATGAAGTATCACTTCCGCCCAGTGCCCATTGAAAATAGCAGGAGGAAAGTCTCCAACAGAGTCTCCAACAGCAGAACGTACATATGCGCCAATCATATCCCCCCCCGTACCGTAGCGTACCATCTCGGCGAGTCGGTTGCCTCCGCCCCGCGGTGAGACTTCCATAATGTATTGCTTGCCATTAGTTCCGATACGAGTTTCTATATTGTAAATAGAGGTCTTTAGACCGAGAAGCGTTATGAGTCGTTGTAACTCACTCGTCAGATATGCTTCCTGCTCCTTGGTGTAAGTTGAGGGCCAACTAAATGCGCTCGGAGTATAAGGATTCGCAGCCTCATCATCAAACCGTTGTGCCGAGAACGTTACTACTTTCAGTTCCCCATCGACTGAGAAACAATCGGAGTCCGACGAGCAGCCATCTTTTTCAATAAATTCCTCGATTATTACTCGGCCGGAGATTGAATTATCCATTGCATGAGCAAAAGCATAAGGCAATTCAGCCATAGAGTCTATCCGAGTCACGCCCTTACTGCCGGCTGAATCTGTTGGCTTTACTATCAAAGGGAATGTAAAACGGTTTATATCTTTGGCGGCAGATTCGTAGTCAGAGTATCCCCCAGATGCCGGAACATTAAAATTGTGCTCAGCTAAGAACTTCCTAAATAAGTCTTTATTTTGAAGTATCCTGACCGAATCATAGGACCCGGCAAATGGCAGCCCCATCTTTTCAGCTACGTATGCGGCCGTCACAACTCCTGGGTCTACAGCAAACGACATTATGCCGTCAATTTTTAATTCTTGGGCTTTCTCAAGTACGGCTTCCTTATCGACAATGCTGACATTACAATATTCATCAGAATATTTGTGAGCAATATTATCCGGCAGATAGTCGCATGTTATTACATAATAACCCTCTTTATGTGCAGCCTCAATAACAGGGAGTAAATACCTCAACCCTCCAAGAAGCATTAATTTCTTTTGTCTCATTTACCGAAGAATTTTAGGACGCGGTTAATGTCATTGTCGCTCAACTCGTGATGCATCGGAAGACAGAGAACGGTGTCTGCAAGACGGTAGGCGTTGGGAAGGTTCTCGCGTGTGGCTGAGGGAAGTCCTCGATATGTCGAGAACTCGCTGATAAGAGGATAGAAGTAACGGCGGCCGAGGACGTTGGCTTCTTTCATCTCAAAGTACAACTCGTCGCGCGTCTTGCCGAATTTTTCTGCATCGATGAATATCGGGAAGTAGGAGTAGTTGTGACGAACGCCGGGCATATCGTCGAAGAAAGTGACGCCTTCAACATCGCGCAGTGCCTCACGATAACGGGTGGCAACCTTCTGGCGAGCTGCGATGGCGGCATCCACCTGTCGCAGATTAAGTATGCCGTATGCCGCACGCATCTCGTCCATTTTTGAGTTGATGCCCGGGGCTACAACGGTTGTCTCGTTGGCGAATCCGAAGTTCTTAAGATAGTCGATGCGCTGC
>CAYTLU010000415.1:0-3119 GCA_964438665.1 uncultured Bacteroides sp. | reverse complement strand
AGTCGTTTTTCGGTCGAGCGCCCGGGCTTTTGGGCCGGACTTTTGGATCGGACTTTTGGGCCGGACGGCACTGCGCTCCATGGGCCAATGGTTTGGCCCAGCCCCGCGGGCGAACCCGAACAATGGGAGCAGCGTCGAAAGGGGAAGCGTCATCCTTCCGCTTCCCGAAAAAAGCAGTTACTCGCCTTGCGAGATATTCCCCACAGCGTGGGGGCATCGTACTACATTCGATTGTTCATTACGCAGACCGATGTCAGACCGACTGAGGAGACGGGTCGCTGTACGCTGTTATACCGATCGTCTGTCCACTTGCAAATAGTTGTTGCGGCGTGGCGGATCGTGTTGCTGCCGTTTCGATGGGCGCACTGGTTAGTGGCAATCGCATTGGCTTCATCAAAGTTTCCGATATAAGGGAAAAGGGCGACAACCCGTTACTGCCCACCGGAACTTCCGCGCTCCGCGTCGGACAGAGAGATGACCGCACCTCTCGATGCAGGGAACCGCACCGGCAACGGCGCGAGATACTCGGCTTTATACGGCACCAAGCCGTGCCATTTAGCGTACTGACGCAGGCTTGCCTGTTGTACAATAATTTCAAATAGCAGGGACCCTACCCCCCCCACCTTTCGTCGCCGGGTCGGTTAGCCACTCCATCTGCAAGCAGAGAGAGCCTTTTGCAGCCATTAGAAAGCAAATCCAGACTGGCAACACACTTGCTATTCGTCGAGCGAGCAATCGCTACGCCCATTATATGGCACAGCACAAGCCGATCGTACAGGTCGCTACCGTTGCCGGATCTTGCTGCCGTTCTATTCCCTCATATCTGGACAATCGAGTGTATAAAATAATCTTTTCCAAAGTTTTTTATCCTACTTCGGAAAAGATTTCAGATGTAATACTGTGGACCGCTTGACCTATTGATGTCTTGAAATCCAAGAATAATGTTTAACCATACAATTAATCTTCGACTTTGAAGAGTTTTTCGCCTGTTTCTGTTAACTTATAGGTTTGTTTAGAACTTCTTGGTTTATCAGGATTTGTCATAGTAACATACCCAAGTTGAATCAATGGAATAATGACTTTTCGTTTCAACTCATAAGTTGCTCCAAAACCAATAGCATCATTTAAGTCATTCGCAGATAAGGCTTTATTTTCGAGAATACATAATGCATTCATCGTGGTTGTCATCATTCTTAAAATATCTGCCTGCCCTTTTGACTTGCTCCACACTTGAACAAATATCTGTTCAAGTATCTGTTCAAGCCCGTCTTTGTCTGTTATAACGCATTGATTGACAGCATCTCTGACTTGAACATACATCTGCCCAAGTTCTTGTTTAAGTATTAGGGGATGATTAGCATCTGCACCACTCTCAAAACCATTACGACAAGGTATTGTCATAAGAAAATATGTTCGGTCTGCATCTGTATCTATTACAGCGGGCGCAGAGCCATTAAGTTTCAAATGCTTTTGAATTGTCGGTATACCTGTAGCTCGACCCTCGGATAGGTTTAACTCTTTCAAAAAATCACCTAACCGGCGATTACGATATTTCCTTGTCTTGAGTCTTCGCGCCCGCTTAATTGCTTCGTCGCTAATTGAGCGGTCCGGCCCTGCATGGCTTAAAATTTCGACCCTATCTGGCTCTATCGTAATTTCAACAGGTTCATGTTCCTGATAATTACGATGATAAAACGCATTCACGACAGCCTCTTCAAATGCTTGGTAGGGATAATTTGTTATTTTATCCGACTCAGCCCTGTCATTCGGTTTGATGATTTTTTGCTTAATAACATTTGATTTCAGATAGGAAAGCGTTTCTTTAATCATAGCAGGAACAGGTCCCATTATTTTAGGTTGCTCTATCATAAGGTCGGGATTCTCTTCGCTGCCTTCCGGGAATATCACTATTTCAGCCTGTGTAACAGGAAAAAATTTCTCAGGATGCTCACAGAACATCATTGCGGCAACATTTTTAATCATTCTATTTTCACTTGGCCCTGTTAGGAGTTCCATTGCATCAAGGGTATCAAATAACTTCTTGGCATCAAATGATTCCGCCAATCTGCTACCTATTTTCTTTAAGTGGTCATAAACCAATACGGATGATATGTCGTCTATAGTGATGTTTACATTGCCTCGTTCATCAAACGGGGTATTGTTAGCCATATCAAACAACTCTTGCAATATTTCTCCTTTTGCCTCAATAGTAGATGATTTGCTTCGTATATAATACTTAACATTGTTTACATGTTTAGCTACAACATTCTCTGGTACACTATATGGTCTATTGTTTCTTGCTGGTGCCCATATTGCGAGAATATGCTTTCTGTCAACTTCTGCGACTTCTACACGGGTGACATATGATGGTTTAATTTTTGCGTCAAAACCAACCATCGCTCTTTGAATCTTGTCTATTTCATCCAAAGATATTCCTTTTACCGGTCTTTTGGCAATGCCCGTTTCATCCTGTTCAACACCAACCAAAATATATCCACCTCCAATATTCTCAAAATCATTGGCAAATGCACAGATAGTACGATATATATCTGAAGGATCCCAGCCCTTCTTGAATTCGATTCTATTCGACTCAACTTTTCGTTTGTTGAGCAGGTCCTCTATGTTTAATTGAAATGCCATAATTCTGAATAAATTATTGGTTTGCAACTATAGTTATTAATTGTCGTATATAACCTATCTTATATTTCATCGGTGTTTGCCACATATATGATTTACTATCAATTAATTTTTTCGTATTCTTTGCGGATTAAGGTTAAATTGGACCTATAGCAATCACATTACACTCAGCCTGTGCAAAAGTTCCTTGACAGTAACCGCACCCTCCATCTGCTGCTTGTCGAAGACCATGAAATAGCGATACTGTTCGCCGGCCTTGTTCGCCCAAGTTTTGCCCAGTTCAAGTTTGGTTCGGCTGTCGGAGTTGTCTCGGTCGTCGCCCTTCGGTTCGAGGAGAACGGTAATGCCGCTTTTCAACTGGATGATAAAGTCGGGGTAGTGATTGATATACCCGTTAATGCAGAATCCCGTGCGGCTCGGATTCCTGTGCCAGAACAACACATTCTCCAGATCGGCGACTGCGTTTATTACGTCGTACTCGA
>CAYTLU010000414.1:0-7003 GCA_964438665.1 uncultured Bacteroides sp. | reverse complement strand
AGATTGAGTGGTTTGTGCGGCCGGGGCGAAAATAGTTCGGGGTGATGGGGCGGAATCGGTAAATATTTATTATTTTTGCACGATATTACGGAAAATAGCAGACCAACGTTAGCGAAACGCTGCTTGACCCATACGGAACAGCCACAATAAACACAACCATCATACTGAATGAAACATAATCGCAGAATCAGGCGCAAGGCGCGCGGGGCACGGTTTATCACCACCGTCAGTGTGATATTGGTGCTGACGGTTGTCGGTTTGGTGGCATTGACCGGGCTGGTGGCGGGGAGCGTCACACAGACACTCCGCAGCGGCATCGGCATTGTGGTGATTGTCAATGAGGAATCCTCGCCCGAGGCGAAGCAGGCTCTCGACAAGCATCTGAAATCGCTGCCTGAGGCAAGCTCAGTGGAATACACTTCGGCCGACAAGATCAATCAGATGATGATCAAGGAGCTGGGAGATGAAGAGTTGGCCGAACTCAATCCGTTTCAAGGCGAGTATGCAGTGAAGGTCAAGGCGCAATGGTCGTCGCCCGAGAAGTTGAAAGCGCTCGCTGCCAAGCTGAAGAGTAATCCGGCAATCTATGACGTCAAAGTGCAGACGGAAATGGCGTCCAACGTCAACCGGACGGTCAATGCGGTGGCGGTTGTGCTGCTGGTGGTGGCCGGAGTGTTGCTGATCATATCATTCGTGTTGATGTTCAACACGGTGGCGATGGAGGTCTATGCACAAAGAGCCGTGATCCATACGATGCAATATGTCGGAGCGCGGATGGGATTCATCCTGCGGCCCTATATAATAAGGAGTTTGGCGACCGGCGTCATAGCGGGCGTGGTGTCATCGGGATTGCTTTGCGTGCTGATAGTCTGGGTGATGACATCCTATCCGGTTGTGACGGCCAATCTGGGGTGGGAGCCTGTGGCGATTGTGTTCATCTCGCTGACCGCCGCAGGGACGATGGTCTGCGGGCTGGCCACATGGATAGCCGCTTCGCGCTACGTGCGCCGCAGCTTCGACAAAATATATGAGAGATAAACAATACAATAACAGATAATGCAGAATAACAAGAAAAAGGCCGTAGATCAGGCCAAGAAAAACGGACAGCAGATAGTTGATTACAAGCTGCCGTTGGGCAAAACCAACTTTATCATCATGGGGGTTGCCACGCTGATGATCATAGTGGGGTTCGCACTCATATCCGGAGGCGGCACAGAGGATGGCACGTTCAACCCCGAAATCTTCAACGCAACGCGCCTTGTCATCGGGCCGACCCTGGCCTTCCTGGGATTTATCGGCATCGGAGCAGGCATAATTTTGAAAGGAAAGAATAAATAATGGACACGATTGACGCACTCATACTCGGCATAGTCCAAGGACTGTCGGAGTATCTACCTATCAGTTCAAGCGGCCATCTGGAGATCTGCCGCGAGGTTCTGGGCCTTAAGCTGCCCGGAGCAGAGGCGCTGGAATTCACGTTGGCTCTGCATGTGGCAACGGTGTTAAGCACCATAGTTGTGCTATGGCGCGAGTTTGCCGGACTTTGCACCTCATTTTTTACATTCAAGCGCGATGAAAACACCGTTTATGTATGGAAAATTCTCCTCTCGTGCATCCCGGTGGCGATAGTAGGCCTGTTTTTCAAGGAAGAGGTAGAGCAATTTTTCGGCAACGGCCTGATGGTTGTCGGTATCTGTCTGATGATGACCGCCGCGCTGCTGGCATTTGCCTATTTCTTTCCACGCCGCCGCTCGAACCGCAACGGCAACGGCCGCATCCGCGAACATGACATCCGTTGGCGCGATGCCTTCATCATAGGTTGTGCGCAGGCAGTAGCCGTGCTTCCGGGTCTCAGCCGCAGTGGCTCGACCATAGCCACCGGCCTGATTCTCGGCGACCGGAGCAGCAAGCTCGCGCAGTTTTCGTTTTTCATGGTGATCATCCCGATTCTCGGTGAAGCGCTGCTGCAGATCAAAGATCTGATAAGCGGCGATGCGATGCAAGAAAGCGTTGGGCTGATGCCGCTGGCCGTAGGCTTCCTTGCGGCATTCATAGTGGGCTGTCTGGCATGCAAATGGATGATCGCGCTGGTGAAACGCGGCAAGCTGGTGTGGTTTGCGGTCTATTGCGCAGCAATGGGTCTGGTTTGTCTGATATGGTAGGATAATGGATTTCCTGACAGGTGAAATAATATGCATCGACAAACCGGTTGGCTGGACCTCGTTTGATGTTGTCAAGCGAGTGCGCGGCGCGCTGCTACGCCGTCTGAAGCTGAAAAAGCTGAAAGTGGGCCATGCCGGCACGCTTGATCCGTTGGCCTCCGGAGTCATGATCATCACCACCGGCCGCGCCACAAAGCAGATAGAATCTCTTCAGGCCGGAGTCAAGGAATACACAGCCACAATACGACTGGGCGCCACGACCCCGAGTTTTGATCTGGAAACCGCTGTTGACGCCACCTATCCGACCGACCACATCACCCGCAGCCTGACGGAAGAAGCGTTGAAGCGATTTCGCGGGAAGATAGAGCAGGTGCCCCCGGCGTTTTCGGCATGCAAGATAGACGGTTGCCGCGCCTACGACATGGCTCGCAAAGGTCAGGAAGTCAACATCAGACCAAAGACGCTGGTCATTGATGAGATAGAGCTGACCGATTATGCGCAGGATGAGATCGGGATCCGCGTTGTTTGCAGCAAAGGGACATATATCCGCGCGCTGGCACGAGACATCGGCGAGGCTCTCGGCACAGGCGGACACCTGACGGCTCTGCGGCGGACCCGCGTGGGCGATGTAGGGGTGGCCAACTGCATGAGTGTCGAAGATGCCGTGGGCATGATCCGGGACGCAGAGATCAGCTATCCCGACTGGTATGAAGGCCCTCGCCCCGGCAAAGCAATCCAAATAGAAACAGAAAAATAACCTCAATAAAACCAAATGAAACTTTCTCAATTCAAATTCAATCTGCCTGAGGAGCTGATAGCACAGTATCCGATGCCCGAACGCGACGAGTCGCGCATGATGGTGATCCACCGCAAGACAGGCGAGATTGAGCATAGAGTGTTTAAGGAGATAATAGATTTCTTTGACGACGGCGACATATTCGTGTTCAATGACACGAAAGTGTTTCCCGCCCGTCTCTACGGCTACAAAGAGAAAACCGGAGCGCGGATCGAAGTGTTTCTGCTCCGCGAGCTGAACGCTGAAAACAAGCTCTGGGATGTGCTGGTTGAGCCGGCGCGCAAAATCCGCATCGGCAACAAGCTCTATTTCGGCGATGGAGAGTCGATGGTTGCCGAAGTGATCGACAACACGACATCGCGCGGCCGCACACTGCGCTTTCTCTATGACGGCCCGCACGAAGAGTTTAAAAAAGAGCTGTTCAGCCTTGGCGCGCCTCCATTGCCCCACTATATCCTCCGCGAGCCGGAGGAGATGGACTTTGAACGCTACCAGACCATCTATGCAGAGAAAGAAGGCGCAGTTGTGGCACCGGCGGCCGGGCTTCACTTCTCGCGCGAGCTGATGAAACGCCTTGAAATCAAAGGCATCCGCCAGACATTCATGACCATCCACAGCGGGCTAGGCAACTTCCGCGAAATAGATGTTGAAGACCTGACCAAACACCGCATGGACTCTGAGCAGATGGAGGTTACGCAGGAGCTGGTGGATAAAGTCAACGGCGTTAAGGACGAACACCATCGGGTGTGTGCGATCGGCGCATCGGTGCTTCGCGGCATAGCCAGCGCGGTCAGCATGGGCGGACACATGAAGACCTACACCGGCTGGACCAACAAATTCATATTCCCGCCCTATGATTTCACCGTCACGGACGCGCTGCTGACCAACTTCCACATGCCATATTCGACAATGCTGATGATGGCATGCGCATTCGGCGGATTTGATATGGTCATGGGCGCCTACCGCGAGGCCATCAAAGAAAAGTATCGTTTCGGAGCTTACGGCGATGCAATGCTGATTGTCTGAGCCTCCGGATTAACGCATTAGCACACACTCAATCCGATGTCGAGCGAATACCTGACGATAGCAGCCCCTGCAGAAGCCTCGATGCGCGAGAAGATGAGCAAATTCATCGCGTTTGCATTTCCGGCCACGACCGCCGGGGAAGCGCGCGCGCAGATAGCCCGCATTGCCAATGACTATCATGATGCGCGCCACGTGTGCTGGGCCTATATGCTTGGGGCTGACTGCTCCGAATTTCAGTGGAACGACAACGGCGAGCCGTCGGGCACGGCCGGGAAGCCGATTCTCGGGCAGATACGCTCTGCCGGTCTGACAAATGTGGGAGTGGCCGTGGTCCGCTATTTCGGCGGCATCAAGCTGGGGACATCGGGCCTGATTGCTGCCTATCGCGAAAGTGCGCGTCTGGCACTTGAAGCGGCCGAAAAGGTGTCGGCCTGTGAGATGGAGGAGGTGGGCTTCACGTTTCCCTATGTGGTGATGAACGATGTGATGCGCATTGCCAAGGATCAGGAAGTGAAGATTGCGTCCCAGACATTTGACAACACGTGCCGGATGACACTGAGCATACGCGCCGACCGCGCCGAGCGGCTGCGCAGCCGACTGACTGACGTGGCCGGAGTGTCGCTTGAGCAACCATAAAAACATGATTGATAACCAACCTTATATCACACCAATGGACGAGGAATTAAGAAAACGGCTGAGCAAAGATCCTGACGGACTGCTCACGTATGAATATATCGCCAACAATATTGACTCCGTGGCTGCCGACCTGTCGGGCCTGGTAGAGAATATGATAGCGGTTGACCAGTGCGGGCAGTTCTGTGTCAGTGCGGCGCGCTATCTCCACGCCATCGATCCGGAGCGTTATGCCGATGCCGTGGGCCGTCTGATAGAGGCCGCCATCGACAAGGACCGCGACCGGGTCTATATCGGCCAGCTGCTTCCTGACATCTGGGGCGCGGACTATGCCGACCGTGTAGAAGAACTGAATGCTTCGGACAACAATTTCCGACGTATCTATAAACGGATTTATCCCACAGGGATCTGACTTGACGAAATGACGCGTAGATTATTCAACCTCCGAGAGACGGTTTTCGCGCTTGTGTCGCTGCTTGCCGTCATCTCCTCGTATTCTCAAACCACCATGAACACAGATAGAGACAATGCCGTTGCCGTTGAAATAAAGACCACCGTGGGCGACATCACCATGACGCTTTTTAACGACACGCCGCTTCACCGGGACAACTTTGTCAGACTCGTTGGCGAAGGCTATTACGATGGGCTGCTGTTTCATCGGGTCATTCCGGAATTTATGGCTCAGGCCGGCGATCCGTTTTCGCGCACGGCCTCGCCCGGACAGGCACTTGGAGAAGGCGGCCCGGACTATACGTTGGATGCCGAAATCAATTATCCGAAGCATTTTCACCGGTATGGAGCGGTGGCAGCCGCGCGGCAGAGCGATGAGTTGAATCCCGAACGCCGTTCGAGCGGGTCGCAGTTCTACATTGTGACCGGCAAGAAATATACAGCCGGACAGCTCCGGAGCATGGAGCGCAAGCTCAACCGCGAGCGAGAGATGGAGATTGGACGCCGTCTCAACGAGCAATACCGCGATTCGATCATATCGCTGCGCAAAGCGCGCAATTTTTCCGCGCTGACAGCCCTTCAGGATGAAATCATAGAGAAAACAGATGCAGAAATGCGCGCCAATCCGTTCCGCTTCCCTGCGGAGGTGATCGAGGCTTATACCACGGTTGGCGGCATCCCGCATCTTGATGGCGAATACACGGTGTTCGGCCAGGTCATAAAAGGAATGGATGTTGTGGAGAAGATCACGCAGCAGCCGGCGGACAGCATGGCGCGTCCGCTGGAGGATGTCAGGATTCTGTCGGTCAAAATTGTCAGCGGGCAATGATCGGTTACACCGTCTTTGAGCTTGCAAACGGCCTTCGGGTGGCCCATCACCACGATCCGGAACCATC
The DNA here is from genome assembly GCA_964438665.1 of uncultured Bacteroides sp. GTDB lineage: Bacteria > Bacteroidota > Bacteroidia > Bacteroidales > Muribaculaceae > Paramuribaculum. The sequence goes on along the minus strand of CAYTLU010000414.1, from coordinate 1,040 downwards.
GCATGTGGCGGTCAACGTGCTCTATAATGTCGGGGCGCGCGATGAATCGCCCGAGCTGACCGGCATGGCGCATCTGTTTGAGCATCTGATGTTCGGCGGGTCGGTGAATGTGGATTCCTATGACTATTATCTGGAAATGGCGGGCGGGGCGAACAACGCCTGGACATCAAACGATTTCACCAACTTTTATGATGTAGTGCCGCTGGCGAACGTTGAAACGGCATTTTGGGCGGAGAGCGACCGCATGTATCAGCCATTGCTGACGGAGCGCACGCTGGAGACGCAGCGGGGCGTGGTCATGGAGGAATTCAAGCAGACATGTCTCAACAAGCCGTATGGCGACATCGGGCATCACCTGCGCGGACTCCTTTATCGCGTGCATCCTTACCGCTATCCGACCATTGGCCGCTCACTCGACGATATCCGCCGGATCACGATAGATGATGTCAGGCGGTTTTTCTACAGCCACTATGCGCCCAATAATGCCGTTCTGTCAGTTGCCGGCCCGATTTCGAGCGAACGAACGCATGAATTGGCGGAAAAATGGTTCGATCCGATTCCACGCCGGGAGATAGCTCCGCGCAACTATCCCGCCGAGCCGGAAATCACGGAGGCGCGGCGGCTGGAAGTGCGCGCCGATGTGCCTCAGACGCGTATTGTCATAGCATTTCCGATGGATGGCTACGCTCATCCGGATTATCGAGTGGCCGATCTGGTGACGGATATTCTCGCTTCGGGCAATTCCGCGCGTTTTATGCGAGAGCTTGTGATGGGGACGGATCTGTTTACCTCAGCCGATGCATCCATTTCCGGCAGCGAGGAGCCGGGATTCCTGATGCTCAACGCCTCTCTGCGGACGGATAGCGACACTGCGGTGGCCGAGGCCGAGGAAGCCTTGTGGCAACAGGCGCGGCGGATTGCCGGCGAAGCTGTCAGCGAGCGGGAATTGCAGCGCGCGCTCAACCGCTTTGAGAGCAATATGACATTTTCGCAGCTCAGCTATGTGGCAAAAGCGCGCGAACTGGCAAAAGCCGTGGTGC
>CAYTLU010000413.1:0-4720 GCA_964438665.1 uncultured Bacteroides sp. | reverse complement strand
TGCAAGAGAAACGGCAGCTGCTTGAATATCGGTTTGAGAATAAAGACTTGGAGCTGATACGCGATCTGTTTTATTTTCAATGTTCAGTCGGTTGCAGGGTATCCGATTTTTTTAATTTGAAATATGAAAATGTAGTAACGGAAGACGAGCGTGTGTGTATTTACTATTGTCCGAAGAAGACAAAGGATGTTACTGCCATCGGTTGTCGTATTCCGCTGTCTCCTAAAGCTGTTGAAATCTTGGAGAAGTACAGAGAGGCCGATGCGACACCCCAAACGCCCTTATTTTGTTTTCCGAAAAACAAACAAACGTATAACGAATGCTTGAAGCGTTTGTTTAAAGCGGCCAATTTGAATCGGACCGTTCAGACTTGCAATGCCTATGGAGAGGTAGCGTATAAGCCGTTATACGAACTCGCCAAGAGCAAATTTGCCCGCTCCTGCTTCATCGACGTATTGGTAGGACAAGGGGTAACAGACAATATCATTGCCACAATGAGCGGCCATACGGCAGGTTCGAAAGCCTTTCACCGTTACCACAATTCGCTGAAAGAGGAACAGCAAAACAAAGCTGTCGCATTCTTGGATTAGCAAAAAAAGAGCGTCGTGTTTCAGGCGCTCTTTAAATAAACAAATTTGCTCAACAATATCGATCATTTAAAAGCCTTGACTCGTTCATAGACACCATACATTCCATTATCCTTATCCCAAACGGAGAATTTATCATTACCCATTCCCGTTACAGGCTGATAAATGGTCGCTACATACAAACGCCCATCGGATACATTGCATTTTGCCTCTCCCGTTTCTATGAAATCGGACATGGAACAGCCATGTAGAACGCCGTTCACATATTCGAATCCATATTCCATGCTATTTCCACGCCAATAGTCATACCACGAATCTTTCGGTTCGTACCAATGAATTGATTCGCCATTGATAACCACAATCTGTTCTATTCTATCGCTCTTACCGTAGTATTGGGTATAATAATCCTCTGTTATAGCCCATGTTCCTATAAGGTTTGTCCCGTCTATAACAAGAGAACCATCTCCTCCATCCTCGTCGGAGCAGCCGCAGAACAGAACCGTGCAGCACAGGACGGCCCACAAAAAGTAATGTTTCATTGCATTAGAAGTTGTATCCTACGGAGATGAAGAAATTGCCCGTTTTTACTTTGGGAAGGGCTATTTCAGCAAGTTCTTCGACATCATTATTGTCAAAGTTTACATCATTGAGGTCTAAATTTTTATTGATGTCCATAAGCCCGAACTCGTAGCCAAGACCCAAAGAGAATTTCTTCCACTCTACCGTTGCCGAGACCCGCATCCCGAGATCGGAGCGTTTCAAAGCACCTGTTTTTCCGAAGGTATCCACATTGTAACCTTCTCCTTTGACCTTGCCTCCGATGCCTAATCCATAGTAGAGCCCCACACTCGGATAGAGCGTTACCGCATCTTTGATGCTGAACTTATAGTTCACCATGACCGGAATTTGCAGATACATGGCATTCGCTTTAATGTCTCCGACTTCACTCCCGGATTTGCATCCTTTTTGCGAGAATGAAAGTCCCGTTTCCAAGTAAAGGGGCGCGGAGGAGGTCAGCAACCGTTGATAAACACCGCTCACATGAAAGCCGATCTTTGAATCGGGAGAATAGCCTTTTACCGACATGTTGGCGACATTCATTCCCGCACGAACACCGAAGATGTTCTTTTCGTAATCCTGCGCAACGGCGCTTCCTGCCACGAAGGCAATGCCCGCAAGGGCAAGCAAAAGTTTTTTCATAACTTTTGATCAATAAGTTTAGATTCTTCCCGCTCCCAAGAAGATTTTAATAAAAACAGAAAGTGTGGAGCTGATTTTCGTTTATCTACAACGAGGTTCTGACAAAACCCAAGAGAAAATAAACGACGCAATACCCCACACTTGGATAGATATGGGATATCGGGCACATAGAATGCCCGGCCATAATCTAAACAAGAAATGAGTGCTGTTCGTTGTCCTTTCTCTTTTGAAACTGTCAGATTTCGTTGTAAGGACGTGCGAAAACACTTTCCAATATGTCTGCCCGACGCGGTTAGGCGTTAAGCACCACAAAAATAGAAAATTATTTTCACTTGAACAACACTCAGAGCGGGGTATAGCGCCGTAATTTCGGCAGGAAAATCGCGGCCCCTAATAAACCGCGATCAGATTCTCCCACCGGAACGATCTCCAAGCGTTCTTTTCAAGGTCATAGTAGGCCGTAGTTGCATAGGTTTCCCTTGATTCACCCCACCCGCAGACTTTGTCGCGGATGAAGTCGGGATGGGTCGTGCCGTAAGCGATTCGGACGTCGCCGTTGCTTTTCAGATAGGCGAACTTCACGATCCGGCCGCTGCGGAGCTTCGCTTTCAGCTGCTCGACGAGCAGGGCTTTGCCGATTCCGTCGATTGTGCGGGCCTCGGTACGGACGGCAATGACTTTTGCGCGGATTGCCGTGTCGGGTTGAAGAATAACAAGCTGATTCATAGTTGTAAGATTTTATATTACAATTGATTAAAAATTTCTGCGGTATTTGGCGGGATTCCAATTCCAACCCATAAGTTCATAGAGGCTCTTGAGTGCGTGGCGATGGGTGCGGCAGTTCATGACCTTGTGTCCGTCGCTTGCCCAAATGCCCCAACCGCTTCCCGAGCAGCCGATGCGGTATTTTCTTTCTGTTGCCATGCCTTTAATGGTTTATCATTTGTTTTACAATGCAAATATAATTATATAATATTAAATTTGCAAACATTTTTAATGATAAAACATTAAAATACGGTTATAATATTAGTAGTATATTATTTTCCGTATCTTTGCAGTAAATTAGTGAGCTATGGCATTACGCATCAAGGAAATTTGCAGGCAAAAAGGGATGACGATGGGGGAAATCGCCGAAAAGATAGGCATTTCACCTGTCAATCTGTCGGCATCGCTCAACGGAAATCCGACACTGAACCGCTTGCAGGAGGTGGCCGACATCTTGGGAGTCGAAATTTCCGACCTGTTTGTAAAGGAATCCCATGCGCAAATTCGCGGCTATTTGGAATATGCGGGGGAGATTGTACGGGTGGAGTCGTTGGAGGCTGTCAAACAATTTATAAAAAATATCGAGGCGCAGGAGCAAAAGAACGACAGCTCGAACCCGCTCCCCGACGGACGCTAAACAGGGCAATCGCCTCACCCGTTTTCGGGACGTCTCGATGCAGCCCGTCAGGCGAGCAAACCGAGCAGTTCCGATTTCTTGTCGTGCCCGTCTTGTCTGCATTGGGCGAGCATCGTGCGATAAGGCTTCATTACCTTGCTTCGGTTGGTCCCCTTGGAGGGGTAGAGTTGGCGCATTCTGTTCTCCACTTGCCCGATATCGAAATCGCAATCTTTGAGAACCAACCACGTAAAGTAGCTTTTGGCCCCTGTGACTTGCGCGCACTGTCCGTCGGCCAACACTTCGTCCATAAACGAACGGATCGGATTGGCCGCAGCCCTCAACACCTGCTGCAGGCTCGTGTCGCTGACATGCAGCGACGTCTTGATTTGCGATATGCTGTTCAGGTTGAGTTCGAATCTGCAGAGACGTTTGAAGCAATCTTCTCTTATGCCGTATTCCTTCATGAAGCGTCGATTCGCGGCCATCGACATCTCGCGGCTCTTGTCGTAGATGGTCAATCTTTTCTTGGCCTGACGGGTCGTCACGTTCTTTTCCACGATGAAATTTCCGTTGCGCAGCGAATGACATACGTATCGTTGGTAATTGGACAGATTGTTCCTGATATAGACAGTCATGTCGGGGATGTCTTGACAGGGGATATCTTTCGTCACGTCGCATTTGACGACCGTGCCGTTCATCATGGCGCGGCTGTCGATTGAACAAAAGCCCATCGCATTGATATGCTCGAAGCAGGTCTCGATCGTGTCGCATGAAATCAATTCGGGATAATCGCGCCCCAAAATTTTCCCCGAAAATTCTACGACGAACTCCCTGTCGGCATAATCGAGTTTCATACATAATGAAAAAGGATAGGCCATATTGAATATCAATTCAGTAACCATATTATTTTTTATAATTTTATCGAATCTTTTTTCATCGTATATCGTTATATTCTTTAAGTCGGAAACAATTTTCAGTTTATCATATTTCAACACGCTAAGTCCTCGATTTTTTTCTCTTATTCAATACCCGAAATGATGACGCCCTTACCTTGATAAGCGGTTAATCGTCATTCGCGGCTCCGATTAAATCGTTCATGGTGGTCGGTCCGTCCTTGGGCCTGTGGGGGATCGTTTTCCAATAGTCGTACATCGCTTGGGATATGTGAATTTTGTGTGAAGCGCTTTTGGGCTTCCCTTTGCTCGAATTGCTGATCTTCGTCTTGGTCTCGTCGCTCAGTTCGCGGTAGACTCTTTTTCTGTTTTCCATAACTTGTCGTTTTTATATAAATAGTAGGAAGTTTGGAAAAAATGTCAAGAGTAGTAGCAGATTTTCGCCGCCTTTTCCCGTCTGCGGGATGAGCAAGGAACCGTCTGCGGCTTAATGCACCTGCTGTTTCCATGAATTCGTTCAAGGGCGCTTATGGCAACAGTCCGTTGAAAAACAATGAATTATATTTATTTTATTTTCATTGGATTATATTTTAATTCTATAGAATAGGTGTCAAAACAATCATTCAAACTCTTGACTTTTTGTCTGTTTGTCCTAT
>CAYTLU010000412.1:0-4090 GCA_964438665.1 uncultured Bacteroides sp. | reverse complement strand
CAGATGCTTCTCGGCGATGACCCTATGACATTGCCGTCAACATCGACAATCGGCAGCATTTCTTCATTTTGCAGCATAACGTTTCTGTATTTGAGCATTTACCTTGCCGGGGGTGAGTTCCGCTGAAATTTCCGTAAACGGAATCAACAGTTTGCATCCCTCGCGGAAGCGGCTGCAGCCGTATGCTGTCCGCCCCTTTATGATATGACCCTGCCCGCACACCGGACAGACAATCTGTTCAAGTTTCCTGACTGCCGGTTTTGCAGGCTTTTTCGCCTTTGGTTTCGTTTGTGCCTTATCTTTTTTCTTTTCCGCTTCTGCAACAATCGAGATGCGATGTAGGGAATTATCCTGAAGGACATTGAGAACAATTTCACCTATAAGTTTTTTCAATTCATCGACAAATTCCTTGGCAGAATACTCGCCGCGCTCAATGCGGCGAAGTTTGTTTTCCCACAGTCCGGTCAGTTTTGCGCTTTTCAGAAGTTCCTCGCGGATTGTGGCTATAAGTTCTATTCCGGCCGAAGTGGCACGTATGCTTTTACCGCTGCGCTCCATATACCCTCGCTTGAACAGAGTCTCGATAATGTTGGCGCGCGTTGACGGACGTCCTATTCCGTTTTCTTTCATCGCTTCCCGGAGAAGCTCATCATCCACCGTTTTGCCCGCGCTTTCCATTGCCCTGAGCAACGTTCCTTCCGTATAATATTTCGGCGGCTGAGTCACCTTCTTGTTCAACGAAGGCTTATGGTCGCCGGATTCGCCAATTGTAAATGTCGGCAGGATGCCTTCGTCGTTGGCTTCTGTCTGCTCCTGTTCGCGTTGATATATGCTCCGCCATCCGGGTGACAATATGACTTTCCCCGAGGCTTTAAACCCATGCCCGGCCACATCGGCAAGAACTATGGTTGTAGAAAAAACGCAATCGGGATAGAAAACGGCTATAAAACGTCGGGCAATAAGATGATACATCTTTTTTTCATCCCCATCCAGCATGTTCGGCAACTGTCCGGTAGGGATTATGGCATGGTGGTCCGTCACCTTTGAGTTGTCAAACACTTTTTTGCTCTTTGCGATTTTTCCGGCCAACACCGGAGCGGTCAAGGCTGCATAAGGAGTCATCCGCCGCAATATATCCGGAACTTTAGAGTGGATATCTTCTGACAGATATGTGGTGTCAACACGCGGATATGTGGTGACCTTCTTTTCATAGAGCGATTGGATCAACTTGAGAGAATCATCGGCCGACCACCCCCATCGCTTGTTGCATTCCACTTGCAATGATGTGAGGTCAAACAATCGCGGCGCTGATTCCTTGCCTTTCTTTTCCTGAACATCCTTTACAACGAGCGGATGTCCCGTTATCGCGTCAATTACGGCCTGCGCATCCTCTGCCGTCTTATATTTTCCCGCAACAGCATTGAATGTGACCTGACGATAATCGGTCTTTATTTCCCAATAGTCTTCCGGAACAAAATTGTCTATTTCCAGTTGCCGCTGCACAACCAATGCCAATGTCGGAGTCTGCACGCGGCCAATGGAGAGAACTTTGCCCGGTTCTGAATATTTCAATGTGTATAGGCGGGTGGCGTTCATTCCCAGAATCCAGTCGCCCACTGCACGAGACAGTCCGGCATAATAAAGATTGTCGAAGTCGGCTTGCGGTTTGAGACTGTTGAATCCTTCGCGGATAGCCTCGTCAGTCAAAGATGAAATCCACAATCGCTTCACTTCGCATCCGGTTTTTGCCTTCTGCATCACCCATCGCTGAATCAGTTCGCCCTCTTGTCCGGCATCGCCACAATTAATCACCTCCGAGGCTTGCCCGACAAGCGATTCTATGACCTTAAACTGACGCTTTATGCTTTCCTGCTCAATCAGCTTTATACCAAAGCGCGGCGGAATCATAGGAAGCGAGGCAAGCGACCATCTTTTCCACATGGGAGTATAATCGGCCGGCTCTTTTAGCGTGCACAAATGACCGAATGTCCAGGTAACGCAATAGCCATTGCCTTCAAAGAAGCCATCTCGCTTTGCCGATGCGCCCAAAATATTTGCAATGTCTTTTGCGACACTTGGTTTCTCCGTTATGCAGACTTTCACTTCGCTGTCTTATTAATCGACCAGATGCTTTCGCCATTCGGTCCAAATACTTTTATCACTATCCTATCCTGCGGTTTCATAACCGGAAAATCAATCTCCACCTCTATTTCCGAAGAATCTTCCCACTGGAAATAGCGTTTTGCATCAACTCCGTCAATATCAGTCCAACCGAGCGTCTTGCCGGATGGAAGTTCAAGAATCATGCTGTCGATTCTGGCAGATGTGTGCGGACGTCCGACAAGGCGACCATAGACCCTTGTCAGATCGCTGCGGAATTCGATTTTCGACACGATGAAACCGACAACGCCTGACGAACCGGCCTTATCTACCATATAAGTCTCTGTAACGGCTGCTGTCTCTATCGCAGCATTGCATGACAAAGACACAGCGCAAACCAACAACACCGCCAACCGTTTCATAAGCCTTGGCGTTTTGCTTCATTCCACAGCTCATCCATCTCAGACAAAGTCATCTCCTTTAGATTCCGGCCGTTTTCTTTCGCTTTCTGCTCCAGATAGTTGAACCGGTTGATGAATTTAACATTTGTCTTTTCAAGGGCGTTGTCCGGATTAATACCGTAGAGCCTGGCAACATTAATCAAGCTGAAAAGCACATCGCCAAACTCACGATCCATATTCTCATGATCGAGCTTGTCGGCTTCTTCGGAAAACTCCGATATCTCCTCTTTGACTTTGTCCCACACTTGCGTGCGATCTTCCCAGTCGAATCCCACGTTTGCGGCCTTTTCCTGTATCCGGAACGCTTTCACAAGTGATGGCAGAGCTTTCGGCACTCCAGCAAGAACCGTACGGTTGCCGTCTTTTTCTTTGAGTTTTATCTGTTCCCAGTTTTGCTCAACATCATGTGCGTCATTGACATTGACCGATCCGAACACGTGCGGATGGCGGAATATAAGTTTGGAATTCAACGCATCGGCAACATCGCATATATCAAACGCCCCCTTTTCCTCACCGATCTTTGAATAGAACAGGATATGAAGCAGGACATCGCCGAGTTCTTTCCGTATATTGACGTCATCGTTATTAACCAACGCATCACAAAGTTCATAGACCTCCTCGATCGTGTTGGGTCGCAACGATTCATTTGTTTGCTTGCGATCCCACGGACATTGCACACGCAATATGTCGAGCGTGTCAATCACACGCCCCAAAGCCTCTATTTTCTCTTCTCTGGAATGTGACATTGTTTTTGCTTATAAAAACCTCTTTATGATTTTGCGGCTCACTCTGCTTTCTTATAATTTTCCAATCCGGATTTCAACCAATCAAGAAACTCTTCAGGGTTTTCTGTGAAACTCATGCTCTTGGTTGTCGGAACACCGTCATTGTCCAATATAATATAGAAAGGCTGAACTGAAGCCTTAAACTTATGCTGCTGGAGATAGCCCCAATATTCACCTACGGTTTCAATTTCAATGGTTTTGCCATTTTCAGTGATTGATTTCGGGCTTGAAAGTTTCGTACGGTCATCAACCATCAGGGTTATAAAGACAAAATTGTCGGCTATCATCTCCTTCACTTCGCTTTCGTCGAGGACTGCGCCTTCCATTTTGCGGCAATTTACACATCCGTATCCGGAAAAATCGAGAAGAACCGGCATTCCATGTTCGGCAGCATATTCCATGCCGGCATCGTAATTGTCAAAATGCTTGAATTCGCCGCCCTGATACAGGCTGAAATCCTGTGTGTTCAACGGCGGAGTGAATGCGCTGACGCCTTTGAGTGGTGCGCCCCATAATCCCGGCAAGAGATAGACGGCAAAGCTGAATGAAGCCAAAGCGAGAAAGAAACGCGAGATTGACAGGCTCTGCAACGGTGCGTCATGGCTGAAACGTATTTTGCCGATCAGATACATTCCGAGCAGAATGAACAGCACAATCCATATTGAAATGAATATTTCACGGTCAAGAATGCCCCATCCATACGCAAGATCCACAACCGAAAGGAATTTCAGTGACAGAATCAGT
>CAYTLU010000411.1:0-2052 GCA_964438665.1 uncultured Bacteroides sp. | reverse complement strand
AACCCACTTTCGAGGACTATGCCGAGGCATTTTTTCGTCCATTGAAACAAGCGGGACTTGACAATCTCAAGATCATAGTAGAACCAGGAAATGCGCTGACTGCAAGTTCGTTTAAATTCTTATCTGAAGTTATAGATGTAAAGCGGGTAGATAGTAAGACTCGTTTTGTCACTACAGATGGTTCTCGCAACGACGTTGATCCATTCTTCAAAAAGACAGATTATCTAAAAGAGATACTGTATTCCTCTGAGAATAGAACAATTGAACCGCTTCAGATTGTCGCCGGATGTACTTGTCTCGAATATGACAGACTCTTTACCTTGGTTGACAAACCTCGCTTAGAGGTTGGTGATCGAATCCTGTATAATAATGTTGGCGCATACACCATGACACTTTCGCCCCAATTCATCCGCTTGTGGCCAAGGGTTTATGCTGTTAATGCAAATGATGAATATAAGCTCGTTCGGCGTGAGAGCCGGGCAGAAGACATAATCGGCTTGAACATGAACAAATAAACACAGTCATTATAAAATGAACAATCTGCTTTTCTGCAGCGTAGGTCGTCGGGCACGTCTGCTGCGTAATGTAAAAGAGACCATCGGCAAAACAGGACTTATTGTAGGCACAGACCTCCAATCTACAGCTCCGGCTCTTCAGTTTTGTGACCGTCAGTATGTAGTGCCTCGCATTACAGATCCAACATATATTGATACCATCCTCAAAATCTGCAAAGAGAATGATGTCAAGGCTATCACTACCCTTATTGACCCGGAGATAGAGATTATAGCTAAAAATTCAGAAAAATTTAAAGCAAATGGCATAATTCCCTTATGCCCAGAACCTCAAAGTGCAATCTACTGCTTCAATAAATATGAACTATATAAGTATGCTACGGCTAAAGGCATTCGTACTCCGCTGACATTCCACGACTGGGATGAGTTCAAGGTCGCGTTGGCTGATGGACGTATTTCTTTCCCAGTGTTCATGAAACCTATATGCGGCAGTGGCAGTGTAGGTGCTCATAAGGTGCACACCCTTGAGCAGGCAGAAGCCGATTGGAACAGTGGTGATCATGACTATATCATCCAGGAACTGATGACCGGTGGCGACTGTGATGCTGATGTCTACGTTGATACCCTCTCTCACAAGGCAGTAGCTGCATTTTCAAAGCGCAAAATTGAAACGCGTATTGGCGGCGCCAGCAAAACGTGCTCATTCAAGGACTCGAAGCTCTTCAAATTCATTCAAGAGATTTGTGATGCCTTCGAGTTTAACGGGCCGCTTGACATGGACTTCTTCATAAAAGATGGAGAATACTATCTTTCGGAAATCAACCCTCGATTTGGTGGTGCTTACCTTCATGCCTATGGGGCCGGGGTTGACTTTATCCAGTGTATAGTCAACAACATTAACGGTATTGAGAATAAGGCCAATATCGGCAACTACGATGAAAACGTGCTGATGATGATGTACGATGATGTAGTCATTGCCCGCGCCGAAGACCTTGTCGACCAAAACTTCTCGTTCATATAAAATATATTTACATAGGAAATTCATGAGAAAATGACCGAATCACATTCTCTGCGCATACAGACGGCAAAGAACAGAATTCTATCAAGGAGGCTTTTGACAACAACCGGGTTGTGCCTCTTAGCTCGAATGTCAACGGACTCGAGAAAGACTTGAGGCGTTTGCTGACAATCGTAAGGGTGTAGAACCGCTCGATAAGCAGGTTGTAGCGCAACCGACAGGGTCTGCAGCGGAGTCGTATATGTAATCCACGCCGCATCAACAGCCATAATCGATTGCCGGCCCAATGTCATCGACGACGTCCGCTACATCGTCGACACCATCAACGCCTCAATTGTACAAAGCAACAACAAAAAGAGAAACGCCGGATGGCGATTAGATTTTTTGACTATCAGCGCGAGATGAGGGACTCCGTTTTGGAGGCTTTCGGCTCGCACAATTCTGTGATGTGCCAGATGCCGACCGGCACAGGTAAGACGCATGTACTTGCGTCGGTGGTCTGCGAGTGCGCGAAAGGCAGGA
>CAYTLU010000410.1:0-12407 GCA_964438665.1 uncultured Bacteroides sp. | reverse complement strand
ATCTGTCACCGTACCGGTCACCTTCACTTTGGCCGCAAAAGCCAATGCGGGCAACATGATCAGACAGAATAGCAGACATGTTAGCTTTGCCTTCATAGAAATGTTTTTTGGTTAGTAATAATGATAGATTATTTAGGTTAAAATGTTAATAATATTAGATAAGCTTGTATGATGTTTGGATAAACTTGTTTCATGGTCTCAGACAGCTGAAATTATACAACTTTACCCCTGTCATCGGTGGCAGAGGTGGTTTTCGTAGGGCGACATATAACGGCTCTGTTATAAGCACCCTTTTTGTAGGATGTTCATTCTCAATGCTATTCACAATTTCTTGCGGAAAGCGTTAGTTCATGTTGTTCCCATCGGGATTTAAGGTGGAAACGATTGCTGTGTTTTTAAAATTTAGACGCACAAAATTAAGCAAAATGGGCAAAATTACCCCCCCCGATGTGTTAAAATAGGTGAAATGAAGTGTTAAAATCAAAGCCTGTTGCGCTCTACTGCACAGATATGTAGAAAGGGCGTACCATCACTGGCACGCAGATACATTTTTCCCCCGGTTTTACCAGTTCAAAAGTTCAGGTTTAAGAAGAAAATCAAATAACCCGATTGTAACGATTCCTTCCTCATTTCTTTTAGGGTTGATATCATCCTTGACTATAATAATTTTTTTAAAGGAATCATCTATGTTTATTAGTGATGCAGATTCTTGTCGTGCTTTGGCATCGGACGGCATTATGAATGCTGATTGTATGTAATATCTTTGATTACCTTGATTGGCTACAAAATCAACTTCATATTGTTTGCGTATGGTCTTTCCGTTTTTATCGGTAGTCCGATGCTCAACCATGCCGACATCAACTTGAAAACCGCGGATCGTCAACTCATTATAGATTATATTTTCCATAATATGGTTCTCTTCCTGTTGGCGGAAGCTGAGAATGGCGTTACGTATGCCGATATCTGTAAAGTAGTATTTTGATAGGGTATTGATATATTTCTTTCCCTTAATGTCATATCGGATTGATTTCTCTGTCAAAAATGATTCACAGATATACGTAAGATAATTGCTGATGGTCTTATTCGATAAGGATACGTTTTTTAAGCTTTTAAATGTGTTGGCTAGTTTATTGGGATTCGTGGATGATCCTATCGCCGACGCTATGACGAGTATAAGTTCCTTTAATTCAGTCTCTCCTTTCAGATTATATCGCTCTGCTATATCTTTGACATACACGGTCGAATATAATTCGTTTAGATAGTCTGCTTTCTTTTTCGGTGTTTCTAGCTTGACTATATGCGGCAGGCCGCCGTAGGTATAGTAATCTTTCCATGCTTCAGATGGATGGCGGGTGTCAATCGATAGAAACTCTGCGAATGAAAGTGGATAAACATGGATCTGGTCTCCGCGGCCTCTGAATTCCGTTATAATATCTGTAGATAGGAATTTTGAGTTGCTTCCGGTGACATACACATCTGCATTATCTATCTTGAGGTAACTGTTGAGCACATCCTCAAACTCATTGACATGTTGCACTTCATCAAGCAGGATATAGAACATATTGTTATCCGTCATGCGTGAGTCGATGTGGGCAAGGAGCGCATCAGGATCTCGTAATGCTATATTTCGTCTGTCTTCCAAATCAATCTTTATGATGTGACTGTCAGGGATTCCTTGTTTTTTCAAGTGGTCGGCAAATAATCTGAACAACAGAAACGATTTGCCGGATCGTCTAAGTCCGGTAATTATCTTTATCAGGCCGTTATGTTGGCCTGCTATAAGTTGCTTTAGGTAATAATCACGTTTGATAATCATATCTATTCCCAAAAAATGACAGTTATGCTATTTTTTTGGAGTACAAAAATGGAGATTTAATTTGGAAAAGGCAAGAGATTGCGCAAAAAATCGATTGATTTTTTGTATTTTATGTAGAAAGGGCGTACCATCACTGGCACGCCCCCTCAGGGTTGAATGACCTTTTATGAAGTTCAAATGTAAGCCTAACTAGTCTTTTTTACTTTAAATTGATTTTATCAGTCAAATTCAACAATGTTGGAAATTCAAACTGTATAGGTGTTCGGCGTGCCGAACACGGAAAGGGAATCAATAGGGACACTTCTGGTTTTCAACGTAGGTGACTGTGCCGAATGGTTCGGCATCGTAGCCGTGGCCGGTCTCATCGCGGACAACTCCGTTTTCTTGAGTCTCGCCGTTGAATCGCCAGTAGCCTACGAGACCTTCCGTAGTCGGGTCAACATAGCAGATTCCTGCGTTGAGCTCATCCAGCGTTCGGGCAACGTTCCATACGCGGCATTCCGAAATGTAGCCGTTGAAATAACGAGCGTAGCCGGCTGAACGTCCGATCGAGAAGCCGTCTTCCCATGTATGACCATCGTATGCACGCGACAGATTTACTATGCCGCCCTTGGTGTTTACAGAATAGATCTGTTCGCCATCGAGATAGATTTTCAGCGATGATCCATCATAGACGGCAGCAAAGTGCAACCAATGGCCGGTGTCAAAGAGCTTGTCGGTAACCTTGAAGCCGTAGTTGGGATTCTTGTTGGGATCAGAGGGATCTGTGCCGATCTTGCCCGGTGCAAGCTGAAGCTGGTTGGTCGGCTGACCGGCGCCGTCACCGAAGCGGAAGAGGAAGTTTTCTTCGCATCCGCAAAGTGAACTGATGTCATTTCCTGAGCGAGGGTTTGTGCCGAATTTAACCGGAAGCACCTTCATTTCCAATGTCATTGCGCTTAAGGCTTTGACAGGAGAATTGGGGTTGTTCACTTCCCAGAACTGGGGAATGTTGAACCCTCCTTGACCTCCAAGGTTTGCGGCTTTGATTGTAATGACTTTGGTAAACATTACGTAGGCCGTGCGCGATGATTCCATGACTCCAAGATCTGAAGCGCTGATCTGCTTGATTGTGACAGGCAGACAGTAGTTTATGCCTTCCGACAGCTTTTCTCCATCGGTGATCAGGGATGCCTGTGTGGAGATGTTTGTGCCGGCTTTTATCGTCACCTGTCCATTCTCAATCGAGTAGGCATCGGCGGGCGGCACCTGAAAGTTTCGCTGATTTTTCTTGTTGTATTCATCGAGCAGCTCAGGAGCGGCAGCGATTTCAACATTGATGTCGCTGGTTGCTTTTGCCGAGGATGTAACGGTGAAAGCGGTATTCGAGATGCCATCTACAGCCACACGGATTGTGTTGGTTGTCAATGTGCCGGTAATGAACACTGCATCACCATAGTCATCATTGTTGTCGCACGATGTCATGCTAAGCATAGCAGCACCGGCAAGCATTCCTAAAATATATTTTTTCATTTTATTTACCTGTTTTATTTAGCATAGACATTGAAATAGCCGCATTCAAAGCTTGCGTATGTCCCCCAATAGGATTCGGTGGCCGGTATCGTAAGCTTGATATAGCGGGCGGACAGTGTGCCGTAGAACACAACATAGCTTGCACCGTAGTAACCGGTGCCTTCAATTGTGGCCATGGTTTGATATGTATTGCCATCGGTGCTTATCGCTATGTCTGTACCATCGCTAAGGCTTCCATATTCATAGCTCCATGAGCCCCATGCGAAACCATACTTGGCTTCGATGGCATCGAAAGCATAGACTTTGCCCATATCTACAATCAGTTCCATAGTCGATTCTGACTCAAAGCTTGCATATTCAGTGGAGTTGCCGTCAAACAGCAAATGACCTTCTGAGCAATCGACATTGCCGGAGAGCGACCATCCGCTCTGGTCAGCCACCGGCGTGCCGGTAGCGTCTTCGAGTGTCGCATCATGGTTGACGGCATCATGGGTCACGGTGATCGTTAGATAGGAGATTGATTTCTGGCTTGTTGCCGCTGATGCATCCCCACCGGTCACTTCCGTCATGCGGACCGGAAGCAGATAGCCCTCGGCCGCTGTCAGACCGGCAAGTATGTCCGCATCGTCTGTGAGGCTTATTCTTGTGGTGTCGGCCGATGCCATCGCTCCGGCGGGAATGGTCATTACCGGAGTTTCAATTACTACGGCTTCTGACGGAAGTTCGAGGAATGAAGTTCCGTTTTCTGCATTGTAGGTCTCTATAAGCGAATTGTCAATCTCGACTTTCACTTTTATGTCGCCGGCTGCGTATGTCCGGCATCTTGCCGGAATTTTGCAATCAACCGATGCTATTGCTCCGGCAGGCGTCTGGATGATTTTGAAGGCCTGTGACTTGTCGGGCGTATAGACGCGGTTCGTAGCATCGCCCGGGAAATCGTATTCTTCATCGTCGTCACACGATGTGAAGCCGACAGAGCAGAGCGCCAATGCGCCGGCCATTAGAAATATTGATTTTATCTTTTTCATGTCGATTCAAGTTTTAATAAATTGCGGGATTCTGAATCTGGATGCACTGGCGCAGATGGTAATACGGCTCGATGTTTGTCGTGGTCATGCGGTAGTTGCGATTGATGTAGAATGCACCGAAACCGCCTTTTAATCCTCCGTCAGGAGCTTTGGCGCGGGCTTGGGAGTACATCTCGTTAAGCGGTGTCTGCCAGTTGTCGCCAACATTGCAGCAGAACACCTGTTTGTCGTATGGCCAGTCTGAACTGAAATTTGAGCCGCCGCCATAGTCCTGACGTAACCAGTAGTTGGAGTAGGGGGCGCACTCGCTCGGACCGCCGCCATCAACGCAAAGCATTTTGTCGCAGATGCCTTCCTGATTGGCCACGGCATCGCCATAGCGCTGACGGATCAACTCGCGGCGTTCTTCCTTGGTCTGGTCGGGATTCGGTCCCAGATACTTGGCGAGATGTTTGTAGAAGTGAATAAAGTTTGCTCCGGAGTTCATGTCGCCTTCCGGCTCGTTGTCGGCATCAAAGCCGTCCAGATCATTTTCAAACACTTGATCTACGAAATATTCGGCATATTTTTCGAGGGCAACAAGCGTCTGAGCGTCTTTTTCTTCGCCTTCAGGCATTTCTTTCACTTCATTCCAGAATTGTTTGTGTGGCATGATGTCAAGTTCGGCGTCAAGTCGCGTGATGGCAACGAGAAGCATTTTTGTTCCCTTGACTTTCTGCACGAAGCGCATGTCTTCCAGTATCTGCGGATCGCTTGGAATGCCACCCCACAGGGAGATTACATCTACAGAGTCGGGGAGTCCGAGGAAGCTGCGACCCATCGATGACGGTGTGTTATATTCTGCAAACCAACCGAAACAGATTTCGTGTTTGGAATTCTTGTATTCGCGGAGGTTCTGGTAATATAGCGGACTATATGTGTATGGTTTCACTACTTCTTCCAATGGTATGTTCTCGATATCGCTGTCGCACGACGAGACATAACCGCCGAGAGCAAGAACCGGAAGGATGAATTTTAATAGTTTCATATTGTTTTCACTGATTCTTTAAGGTTGATTACTTGCAGTCCCACCAAAGATGTGTGCCTGCATTGTCTAAGCCACCGAGGAGCGTGACGGCTTCCTGTACGTTTTTGGCGTTGTCGCTGTACTCCGTAGAAGGGAACTGGATACGACGGATCATATCATTGTCCGTTACGCCCGATGCGTTGTTGTATGTGTTGATGCGAACCCATCCGGGATAGCCGGTGCGGCGCATTTCTGCCCAGGCCTCGCAGCCATCGGGATATAGAGCCAGCCACTTCTGAATCATGATGCGTTCAAGTTTTGTTTCAGTGGATGCTTCATTGTCCCATGCCACGGTAAGGCTTGACACCATGTTTGAAACATCGGTCTCATCGCTTGTCCTGTATGGATTGACCCATTTGTCGAGAGGCGCCTTTTCGCTATCGGCGAGATATTGATCTGCACCGCTCACGCCGGCCGACTCAAATGAAGTCCTGACTCCCTGCTCGTAGAGATCCTTTACATCGGCCGTACCCAAATCGAAGCGGAGCTTGGCTTCTGCAAGGAGGAAATAAGCCTCGGCAGCATGCATCCAGGGCACTGCGCTTGTCGTTGTGTAATTGGCCGGTGAAGTGCAGGTCAGCATGTTGGAGAAGCCGCTGGTCATGCCATTGCGCATGCCGTGGTATTCGCCGTCAGATTCCGCTGCTTTGAAGTAGGCTTCCAGACGCGGATCTTCGTAGCCTTTCAGATAACATTCGATGGTGGCGCTCATGCGCATATCGTTGAACCCTTGAGTCACCTCGTAGATCGGGTTGGTGTAGGTGAAGCTGCCTGAGTTCTGGATGGCTGCATCATCTGATGCTGATGTCATGAATCCGGCTTGATCTGCGAGAGCTTTCTGGATTTCCTGCTTGGCCTTGTCGGGATTTGCGTAGCTGATTCGCATGGCGCAACGCAGACGCAGTGTGTTGGCGAGTTTTGCCCATTTGTTGACGTTGCCGCGATAGATGTAGTCATAACGCTCCATATATGGTTTAGTTGACGATGTATTGTAGGTGTTTATCACTTCAATAGCCTCATCAAGCTCCTCGAAGAAGCGGTTATAGACGGTTTCCTGCGAATCGTAGGGGACGCTTAATGCCGTACCGAACTTAGTGTAGGGGATCGGTCCGTATTTGTCTGTCATGCGCTGCATGGCGAGAACTTTCACAACCGTGGCCAACGCACGGTCAACCGAAGTTTCGGTAGTGACTGAGTAGATGCGTCTCCAGGGTTCCATGATTTCAGGATAGGTGTCATTGAATGGGATGTTATACCATTTCGGCACCATTGAGTAATGGTCGTGATGAATACTGCCTATATCATAGGAATCCTTGATGTTGGCAAAGTAGCCGGCATAGATGTCGCCGTTTAGCATCTGGTGGATTTGGTATGTTCCGCCTTTGTCCTGACCAACGGGGAATACTCCGCGGAGCATTTGCGAGAAAAGGGCGCCTGTTTTAAGGTTGTCCTGTTCCATCATCTCCTCGGTCACTTCATTCGGGTCAGTGTTCCAATACTCGAATGAATCCGTGCAGGAAGTGAAGGACGATCCCAGCACTGCCGCACAAGCGATGAACGCTGACAATTTTATTTTATTATTCATGATGTCTGATAGCTTTAGAAGTTGACTTTAACTGAGAAACCGAGGGTACGCATGGCGGGGAGCATGAAGTAATCCATACCCGACCATCCCATATTGGTGCTTGCTGTAAGCTCGGGGTCGAACGGTGCTTTCTTGTAGAGGTAGCAAAGGTTGCGGCCGATGAATGCCACGTTGATATTCTGAATCCAGTTAACCCAGCGGTTAATGGGGATGTCATAGCCCACTGTAAGTTCGCCCAGACGAACGTTGGTAGCTGAATATACATAGTTCTCACCGACATTGTTGCCCACATATTCATAGAATTTCTGTGCAGCTCCGGCTATGAAGATATTGTTGAGGGTTACGCCGCCTGCATCGCGGGCTGCGGCCGATGTGGCTGAAGTGCCGTAAGCGTCCATATACGCTTGTGTCATCGAAACTACCCGACCGCCTACGCGGGCATTGAGCATAAAGCTGAGTGAAAGACCTTTCCAATGGAAGTCGTTGCGCCATCCCATAGTGTATTTGGGCTCTGCGTTTCCGGCATATACCCAGCCGTCTTTGTTCGGACCGGCATTGTCGTCGCGCGACACTGTCAGGTTGACGTCATCAACCACGATGTTTCCGTGCATGTCGCGTTTAAGTGCTGTGACATAGAGGTCGCCGATCGATCCGCCTTCAACCAGACGGCTCTTGACGTTGCCGAGTGTTGCAATATCAACGATTTTCTGTTCTACAACCATGCCGGGAGCAACTTCTACCGGGCGAAGCAACTTGACGATTTTGTTGCGGTTGAGAGTGTAGGTGAAGTTGGATTCCCACTGAACCGGGCCAAGTGGCTGTTTGATGCCGAGACTGAGTTCGATACCTTTGTTGTCAACCTGTCCGCCATTGATCTTTATATCCTTGTAGCCGGATGAAGTGGAGAGTGACGGGGTGAAGAACTGATTATAGGTCGAGGTCTTGTAGAGTGACACATTGAGATCGATCTTATCCATCCAGAAGCGTGTCTGCAAGCCCACTTCCCATGCCTTGGTACGTTCGGGTTCAAGGTTGCGGTTGGGGTAGCTTGTGGATGTGACCGGATAGCCGGATGCGTATTTGTAGGTGCGCCAGCGTGTGGTTGCGAAGAGTTCCGGTGAGTTACCTACCTCAGAATATGACCCGCGGACTTTGAGGAATGAAAGAACGTCATTGCGGAGCGACGGAATCATTTCTGTGAGGATTGCTGACAGACCCACTGACGGATATGCAAATGATTTGTGGTTTGATCCGCCCAATGCGCTTGGCCAGTCAATACGTCCGGTGAGGTCGAGATAGAGTTTGCTGTCCCATCCGAGGGTGGCAGTGGCAAATATGGACTGTGTCTGGCTGTGGTAGCTGTTCTCATCGCGTTGGGTGTGCGTGCCGTTCGGATCGATATTGAGCATTGTGAAGTGGTTTGCCACGGAGCTGAGATCGCCGCCATCATAGAAGTAATTATATTTTACGTCATTGATTGATGCGCCGACAGTGGCCGAGAGGTCGAATTTGTCCCAGCGGTTGGTGTAGTTCGCCATGATATCGCCGTAGATCTGGCGCGTTGAGGCATCAGCTTTGAAATATGCGCCGCGGTCTTCGGCAAAGATAGCATCGGTAGAGGCGTTGTATTCCTTTTCAAAGAGCATATTGGTCTGGTCGAGTTTTGCTCGTGCGCTGATGTTCAGCCCTTTCACCACATTGTCCCAATAGAGTCCGCCTGTCACCATATAGCGGTTCTTGTGGTTGAAGAAATTGTCTCGATTGGTAACCCAATATGGGTTCTGCATGCCGAGACCCTGATTCCCCCAAGGCCAGAACTGCGTTTTCATGGCGCGGCTCGGATCATACATCTCAAACACGCGGTAGGTGTCGAGACTGTAGGACGGCGACATCAGGTAGGTGGCTACAATTGGATTCATGTACTGTCCCTGAGCCACCATGTTGCGTTCCTTCACATACATGTAGCTGGCTCCGACATCAAGGCGGAGTTTGTCTTTCACAAGCTGGGTCGTGTTGCGAACATTGAAGTTGTAGCGGTTGAGTGTGTTGTTCTCGATTATGCCTTCTGCATTGGTTGCGGCAAGCGACAGGAATGTCTGATTGGTGGAGTTGCCGGCCGACAATGTCAATGCGTTGGTCTCGTTGTAGCCTGTCTGGAAGAAATCGGTCGGATCATATGTGCTTGGTGTGCCGAGTTTGGCTCCCCAGCTTTTGAATTCCCCGGAAGCGGCGCCGTATGTGTTCTGGAATTCCGGAGTTGCTACGGCGTGCATGAATTGGGTTGAATTTGAATAGGACACGCGCACTTTTCCTTCCTCGCCTTTGCGGGTGGTGATGAGGATTACGCCGTTTGCTGCGTCCGACCCATAGAGTGCTGATGCTGCTGCGCCGGAGAGCACTGACATGGATTCTATGTCTTCAGGGTTGATCATTGATGCGCCGTCGCCCGACTGTCCCATGCCGGTGAAATTGTCCTCAGGTTGCCCGACTTCAAGCGAAGGCATCGGGATACCGTCAATGACATAGAGGGCGTTGTTGTTGCCTGAGATTGACTTGGAGCCGCGCAACACTACTTTTGCGCCGCCTCCGATGCCGGATGATGATGCGTTGATATTCATGCCGGCAACTTTGCCGTTGAGGGCATTGACAAAGTTTGCATCCTTGATTTCTGTCACGGCATCAGCTTTCAGCTCCTGCACGTTATATGAAAGAGCTTTGGATTCTTTTTTGATACCGAGTGCGGTCACAACAACCTCATCGAGAGCTGATGCCGATGGATTGAGGTTGAAATTGGCAACATCGCCTGCGGCTTTCATCTCAACAGGCCGGTAACCGATATAGGTGGCTGTGATAACCGGATCGGCTGCATCGGTCACAATAGAGTAGTTGCCGTCGATGTCGGTTGTGGCTGCTGCCTTGGTGCCTTTGACGCGTACAGTGGCTCCGATCAGCGGATCTCCGTTCTCGTCAAGAATCTGGCCTTTGACAGTGCGTTTCTTGCCGTTTGCGGCTTTTTCATTCTTCTTTGTAACATTGGCTTTTTTAAGATAAATATGCTTGCCGTTGATCACGTAGGAGATGGATGTGCCCTCTAACAGTTTTGCGAGAGCTTCGGCAACAGGTTTATCTTTAATAACTACCGGACGCACTTTCGTTGAAGTGATTGCGTCGTCATAAAAAAATTCATAACCCGACCCCGCGCGGATCTGCGTGATCACATCGCCGAGGTTGGATTTGTCGGTGGTTGTGACGGTCACGTTGGCGACTGCCCAAACCGACATTGCCAGGAATGTTCCGACAAATACATGTCGCATTCTGACTTTTAGAAATTTAATGAACATAGCTGATGTTTTGGTATTAATGATTGGTTATCAAAAAACTTAAAAGGTTTGTATATGTTTAGCCCGCATTTTCCCTAAATTACCTATCGGAAAGTGAAAAAAATCTAATGTTTTCGATATGTTTTACAACATAGTTTTCTGGCAGCCGTCTGATTCGGATGCCGTTTCCGGATAGGAAAAAGAAAAAGCCGCTTTTTTGACGCGGCTTTGTACATTGGATATATGGTATGTTGTTATTCTCTTTTGGCCGAAATCCATACTTCGCCATTTTGTATGGTGTAGTTGATCGGTAGGGTGTGGGCAAGATTGGAGAGGGTCGTATCGATGCTGTCGTAGCGCATTGCAGCTCCGGAATATGTCGCGTTGGAGCTGACATTGTCGTTGACATGCACTTTCATGCCGTAGAGCTGTTCGAGTGCGGATGCTATCTGCCGGATGGTCGCATTGTGGAATGGTATGTTGTTGTCATGCCATACGGCGTCAAGTGGCGTTTCGGCATCGTTGACCGTCAGCATCTTGCGAGCCGGGTCGTAGGTGGCTTTCTGTCCCGGATTGAGCACAACGCATCCTTCGCCTTCGGTTTCGTTGACTTTCACGCTTCCTTCAACGAGACTGACGAAGCTGAACGCATTGCCGGAGTTGCTGCGGAATGTGAATTTCGTGCCCAGTACGGTGACATCTATGTATTTGCCATCGACCGTGAATGGATGGAGTGAGTCGTGTTCAACTTCAAAGTAGGCTTCTCCCTGGAGCTTGACATTGCGGTTTTCGGCAAACTGTTCGGGATATTCGATGGTGGTGTATTTGTTGAGCCACACATGCGAGCCGTCGGGAAGGGTGGCTTCGACCGGTGATGCGGCAGCCGTTACTTTTATCATCGGGATAGACCGGGTGCGTATGAACGGAATGGCAATCGCGATCAGCAGGGCTATGACGGCTGCTGCTGCAATGCTGCCCCAAAGTCGCGTTCGGCTGCGGCGCGCATTGGCTATGCCCTCTTCGATGGCTATGCGGCGGCTGAGTTTCGCGAAGGCATCGGCCGTATTCGTATTGTCATAGGCATCGCAGGAGAGTGCATGGGTGCGTTCCAACTCGAAAAGCAACTTGGCGTTGTCAGGCGACTCGGAAAGCCATTTGTTTATTTCGTCAAGCTCTCTGTCGGTGCATTGTGATGATAGAAAGCGGACAATTGTTCCTTCGGATAATTTGGTCATGATGAAAATGTCAGTCTGGGAGAAGAGCTCCAAGTATATTTAACACTGTAAATGAGAAAAACACTTAGACTATGAAGAAAAAAAGGCAATATATATTAAAAATGTCAACAAATAGCGTAATTTTTCGCGTAAAAAATGAAGCGCTTTATACATGTGGGCATCCACTGTGCGCACGGATATGTCCATTGCGTCAGCGATGTCGCGGTTGCGTAGCCCATGAATATAGCTCAGTTTGAATACTTCGCGGCATTTTTCGGGCAGTTCGGCGATGGCCGCATCGATCTGTCGGCGCAGTTCGCTCTGCTCTATGGGCTGGGTGTTGCTGTCAGTGGTTATGAGGTGTTCGATGCGGACTGCATCGATTGATTCGAGAAGATCGATGCGCACCGGGGATGTTCCTTTGTTGCGCAGGGCATTGAGTGCGCGGGTCGAGGTGGCTTGATACAGGTAGCCTGGGAGGTTGCCGCTGAAGTCTATTCTGGCACGGTTTTGCCATAGCTCGAAGAACACGTCTTCTACCACATCGGCTGCCTCATCTTCATTGGCGAGGATGCGGCGTGCATGATTGCAGAGACGTTGATTGTATGTCTCAAACAGATGACGATAGATTTTACGTATTTCAGTGTCGTCGGGTTTCACGTTGACTCACTACACATTTACTGTGCCGGCTTATTTTACAGGTGTTTGCTTGTGCTGGTTATAAGTTTTTATGGCATTTAAACTGCTATGACCAACAAAATTACGTAAATCGGACAAAATTACTCCTCTCGATTAGTTAAAAGTGGTTAATTCTCGCCGCCCAACCATTGAAACAATATTCCGGAATTACTTAAATCCCTCAGAAT
>CAYTLU010000409.1:0-4211 GCA_964438665.1 uncultured Bacteroides sp. | reverse complement strand
CTGAAATACTCCGGCGAGAACCAGAATGTACTGACCTGTAATCGCTGATTCCACGACAAAATGCCAATGGGTTTCCCCCAAAGGGATACCTCTATGCGTTGGGTGTTATTGTTGTGCTTTGTTGCCATGTCTTACACGTTTTCTATTTGAAATAGTGGAATATGGAGATTCCGGCACCTCCGGAATCAGTGAATCGAGATTTTCTATAAGTCCTGTGTACCGAAGCAGGGATATGAGTGTCTGTGCCGACACATTGCCAGCCGAGCCCGACTCGAATTTGTGAATGGTCATCTTCGACACGCCCGCCTTTACGGAGAGTTCAGCCTGAGTAAGCCCCAAGGCAATACGGTACTTTCTGAACCGCTCCCCAAGCATCTGAATAATCTCTCTGTCCGAATATCTCGTAATCATAACGCGCTATTTCCTGAAAATATAGCAAAGTTTATCTTAAAACAAAAATTATGCTGTAAAATAAACTATGCTATGCCTATTGCTGAGATGTTTTTTTAATGTCCTGCCTTCAACTATATCCAGTTGCGTAGTTGTGGCTATGATGCCACCTATAATATAATTGAGTATCTGGAAGATTGAAGTTTTTTCCATTAATTTGCAACAAGATAGTCATAAATAACAGAAATACGCGTTGGCTGAATTAAATTGATAGATTCCTTTTGTTTATTTATCATTTTGTTGCAAATTATTAATAGGCATAAACGAAATAACATCAACAAAGAATTTTCTTGATGCGTATCTTAATCAAAATAGACCCAAGTACGATACGATAAAATTACCGCAAAAATATTAAATATTGGAATAGAGCCATTTATCGTTTCATATTAATTCCGCCAACGCATTGCCGAAGTCCCAAAGGACCTCTTTGAGGCAGCAAACATCATCCTTGAGGTCCCATACCGATTGAATCAGAAGAACTGGCGATCGCCTTCGTGGACTTACAAGAGATTTCGCAAACGAATTGAGACCGTTTTCTCACAACTCAACGACTATCTTATGATGATACGAAACTATGCAAAACAATCCTGTGGACTTTTCGCACGAATAACTAGCAAAATCGCGGCAATGACTTTCATGCAGTATGTCAATTTTTCGAATAATCGTCCGATTGGTCAGATAAAATATGCGCTTTTTTAATTCAACCAACGCGTTAGACCTATCCGCCGGGACTTTTTTATCTGAAAATTTGCATATCTTTACAATTTATTGTATGTTTGATATATAAATTTTTTTTGATAAAATATCAAAGTCGTTCCGCTATGAACACCATTAAGAATATCGAATTCACTATTGGAGAGGAGAGTCATCCCGTGATTGAACAGCAGGTCAACGGCTCGATTTTTCAGGAGCAGTACCGAAAAGCCTTTGCCGAAATCGACACCTATTTGGGTAAGGAGGCACTGTTGCAGCATTCCGGCGTAGAGAACAACAACGAGTATTACAACAATATTCTGGTTTTTACCGGAGAGCGTGGCGCCGGCAAAACCTCCTGTATGATGTCGGTCGCCAACATGCTACTTCGAAAGGATGCATATTCGGAGAACCAAGAGGTGTTCGCAGTCTATCCGCAGATTATGAAGTGCGTTTTTCAAACGATTGACCTGATTGACCCCTCTTATTTCGACAAGAAACACAATATTATCGCCATCATCGTTGCTAAGCTGTTCCGCAGGTTCGAGGAGGCTTCGCGTCGGTCGGAGCCAGAGATCGATTTCGAGGAACGGCGCAAGCTGGTCGAGTGCTTCGATAAGACCCAGAAACATCTACAGTGCTTGCTGTCGAAGGAGACGGAGCATGTAGAACAGCTTGACGATTTGAATCGTCTGGTCGATCTTTCAGCGGCTGTCGATCTTAAAAATACGCTTTACGAACTTATCAAAACCTATCTGTCCTATTTCAAGAAGGGCGAAAGCCGGCAGATTATGCTCTTTATGGTCGACGATATCGACTTGAACACCAGCGAGGCGTGCGAAATGGCGGAGCAGATTCGCAAATATCTGATTCTTCCGAATGTCGTTATCCTGCTCTCGCTGAAGCAGGATCAGCTCGGATTGCTCAAATGGCAGCAATATGCGGAGGCATACAGGAATCTGTTGGATCGAAACCAGATGACGCCGGCCATGATCAGCGAAATGGTCGAGCGTTACCTTACGAAGTTCATTCCGTACAACCATCGCATTTTCATGCCCGAATTCGAAGTTTACAGCGATGCGCAACTGACGATAGGATACAAGGGGGATAAGAAAACCTATCCCAGCGTACGTTATGCGGTTCCGGCACTTATCTTCCACAAAACCCGTTATCTGTTTTACAATACGCCGCATCATACGAGTTATATCGTTCCACGCAACCTGCGAGAACTGCGGTTGCTGGTCGCATTGCTTGTCGGAATGGCGGATTATCATGAAGACAATTCAGACAAGACGGCGGTTTACAATAAGTCTCTGTTCCACAAGTATCTTTTCGAAACCTGGGTGTTGGACAATCTGGATATGACGGCCCGGGAGCAGATCGATGACTTGCTGCAAATCGACGATGCGTCCCAGATCAACAAACGGGTTATAACCATTCTGAACAGGCGGTTCGGATTGTCCGACATGCTGTCGATTGGGGATAAGGAACATTCCGAATTTTATAAGGAGCTTGCGTCCTTGATTCGTATTGACAATGTGGCCTATAACATTTCGCTCGGTGATGTTTTGTCGTTGATTGCCCAACTCGAAAAACGATTCTCCGAGCAGAAAGATCGAAAATTCCTTTTCATATTGCAGACTTTTTATTCTATTCGTCTTGGTCAATACTTTGACGAAATGTCTGAATCGAAGAAGGAGGAGCCTGCGAAAAACGTTCGTGCCAGTGAGGAGGCCAAGGTTGAAGGCAAGGCTGAAGGCAAGGCTGAAGACAAGGTTGAGGCCAAGGAGATTTTCCGCAAGGATGTGCTGGAAGACTTGACCAATTTCGATAAATTGGTTGCCGGCAATTTCTTCAATGCTCGTTATGATGAATTTCTGCCGCGGGAGGGCAATTTATTCTCGCGTACCGGGCGTTTAATCAATTTAAACGCCTTGCAACAATTGATCTCCGAGTGTGTTCTTAACTGGAATACGGAGGATTCCAGCTTGATCCAGTTGGCTGAATTTTTCATGCTTTGTACTTTTCGAGCGGTCCATAGTAAAAATGCCAATTTTGAACCTAACTTTCGAATGACTGCATGCATACGGTATGCCGAACCGTTCAGTTCTTCAGAAAAAACTGCCTATTTCGATATAAATACATTCTTCTACAATATTACGCGTATCGAAGAGTGTTATAAACGATTCGATAACGGGAAGTTGTTTTATGAAAAAGCGGATAACGTTGCGGATAAGAAGTCGTTGTGGTCTAAATTTAAGGAATCTACTATTCGAAAGAAAGAATTGGACGAGTTTTCCATGAAGCACTGGCTTTCGTGGTGTACTATCCGAAACAGTGAAGTTCTACAGGACCTGAATACAGTATTATCCCAGACAAAATCCTCATACAGAGGATATAATTGGGAGGTATTCGCTCAATTTTTTCAGAATATTTCGAAATATGAAATAAGTATTTATGATAAAAAAAGTAATGGTTCTGGGCATTATACGATCTCAAGTGGATTCGCTTCGCATATCGCTGATTTATTCAATCTGTTCGGTGGAGAGGAGAAAGCCAAAAATCAGCCCAGTGTGAAGTTGTCAAACAAGGTCTCGGACGTTCGGGTCTTGATTAAACGTTTCGAAGGGATATTTTATATATCGGATATTGCGGAAACGTATGATAACATAGACGTCGCAGATTTTGTTAAGGGACTGAAAAAAGATGCGAAGAATCTGACGAAAACCGCATTAACTCGGCTCCGTAAACAATATCCGATATTCGAGCTTAATCCCGATTTCCGGAAAATTCTGGATCTCGCATTCGCTCAGTTGCCGGAGCGGATAAGCAGGAGCGATATGAGAAGGGCTCTGGAGGGTGTCAATACGACCATACGTAGATTGATGCGAAATTGATTTGATAATAATGGACACTCTCCGATTGACGCTCAAGGTTTTGTTCCGCGAAATCGACGGTGATAGAATTCTTTCGGTTCTGGGCATGCCCGATCCCGATCGGGGTGGCACAATCTGGGTCGATCGGGAGACTTTCATCCGGATCTTTCGGGAACTGGACGACGGCTATTC
>CAYTLU010000408.1:0-1606 GCA_964438665.1 uncultured Bacteroides sp. | reverse complement strand
ATATGTTTATCTTGATGTGACAAAGTTTGAGCAGATCATGTTTAATATTGTCAGCAATGCAGTCAAATATACGCCGGAGGGCGGAAGCATTGATATCTATACCAGCGAAGCACCGTCTGAGCGTGCAGGTTGGGCTGATTTCACAACTGTTGTAAAGGATACGGGTATAGGCATTTCAAAGGAATTTTTGCCGCATATCTTTGATTCATTTACGAGGGAGAAGTCTGTTACGGACAGCACAATTGTGGGAACCGGTCTGGGAATGGGAATTGTCAAGAGCCTTGTTGAGTTGATGGGCGGCACGATCAGTGTCGAAAGTGAGCTTGGCAAGGGTACAACCGTTTCTTTCACTATTCCGCATAAGATCGCAGAAGCTCCGACTGAAACCGAGCATATTGATACGGCTATTGATCCACAGACCTTCGCAGGAAAGAGGATCCTTCTTGCAGAGGATAACGAATTGAATGCGGAAATTGCCATTGAAATTCTGAGCGAAGCAGGATTTGAAGTCGAGCGCGCAGAGGACGGCATCGTCTGTTTGAATATGCTCAATAAGCATGATTATGACCTGATTTTAATGGATGTTCAGATGCCCAACATGGACGGCATGAAGGCAACATCGGTGATCAGACAGCTTCCCGATCAGGCGAAAGCAAAGATTCCGGTCATCGCTATGACAGCAAATGCATTTGAGGAAGATCGCAAAAGGTGCATAGAAGCCGGCATGAATGGGTTTATATCAAAGCCGATCGATATAAGAAATCTGATGGAGACATTGGCAGAAATACTCAAGTCAGGACCGCACAATTCACGGCCGGAGCCTTAATGGAACTTGCTTGCATCTGTTGCGGTATTGCCTTAAATCAATGGTAGGTTGTTGTTGACATATCCTTGTTATTTAATTACAGTGGTATTCCACAAAAGGAGAATGGGAATATGAAATGTAAAGCCGCCTTTCGTAAGCGAGCCGTGATTATTCCTGTCGCGGTGATATTACTGCTTGTTTTTCTCGGACTTTTTTTCTCTGAATTACTGTTACATAATGAGTATTCCAACAGCTTATCCGGTACTGAAAAAAAGGTTATCACCGGGATAAGCCGGAGCGGGGATTACAAATTCAGGCTGTCCCCGGTCGGCAAGCTGAGGTTCTCGGGAGGACTGTTTTACAACACGGTTGATGCTGATGTGGATGAGTATTATGCGGATGACGAGTTTATTGTATATAAGAAAAGAGATGCCTCTGATACGCTCCAATCGTCCGTTATTGTGTATAAAATTGAAAGTGATGAAAAGATAACGCTGTCAAAGGGTATATACGGAGGATTTGCGGTAGGTGAGAATGAGATAATTGTAGTTGATTCCCAGATCGGAAGTGTAGTTGACATAAACATTTTTTCATTTGAAGGTGAGAAGATACGTAATATACGGCTGGACCGCAAAAAATTCAATGACTCAGCGGAATTATATTTCAACAGCCCGTACCTGTTTGCGACCGGCACCTCGGATGGCTGCGTCTGGCTCTACAATATTGAAACAGGTGAGGAAATCCCGTTTTTTCCGTCCGAGGAGCAGACTATTTATACCGATGCGGCGTTTGATGAGAACG
>CAYTLU010000407.1:0-9251 GCA_964438665.1 uncultured Bacteroides sp. | reverse complement strand
CACCTGAATGAGGCTTGCGACCATGTTGACAAAGCCGCCGGGATAGTGCCCCTCCTCCCACTCGTGCAGGATGAAGAGGAATGCATCGATGACCACCAATTTTTGAATAACGGAGAGTTCACCCATCATTGCGGCGCAGACGATGAGCAGCATGGCGATTACGGTGTAAATCTCCAATGCGTAGTGCTTTACAAATTTCCACATAATGCTGTGTATGTTTAGGTTTTTCTAATGCAAAGATAGAATCATCACGCCATTTTCACATATCCGTTGCAATGGAAATATGTACCGTTTCTACGATAATCGTTAAAATGTGGCGATAACAAGAATAAATATGTACCTTTACACCAAAATAGCATTGAAATATGGATAAGGCAAAAACGCTGCGGCCCTCCGAACTGATGAATTACACGGCAGGAAATCCCAAAGCCTATGTGTCTGGCGATTTGGCCATAATGCGCAGCCTGCACACCATTAAGGATACACCGATAATGGAGATGGTGCGCACACCGCAATATGTAGAGTTGGGACGAATCTTAATGGTTACGGCGGGAACGGCTGCATTCAGTATCAACCTCCTTCCGCATGAGTTGCAGGCGGGTGATATTCTGGTCATTCCGCAACACAACTATATTAGCATTCCTGCCGTGTCGGACGATTTCGACGGTGAGATCGTTTCGTTCGACCACAGCCCCGTCGAGATAGAAAAATGCGTACATCTGCGTCTGCCGATCGAGGACTTCACTCGTATGCACCGCTATGCCGACCTACTTTGGGATGTAGTTCACCGACCATACGACCGGCAAACCGTCATTCATTTGCAGGCGGCGATGCTGAGCGACCTCAAACATCTCTATATTAGGCAAAGCACGGCAAGCACGGTGCGCCTGACTCGCAGCGAACAAATTTTCAGCCGTTTTCTCGATCAACTCGGTCACGAACGGCAGTTGCCTCGTTCGGTCAAGGCCTATGCCGATAAGCTATGCGTTTCACCCAACCACCTGTCGGCCATTGTCAAAAAAGAGAGCGGCCGCAGCGTTATGCAGTGGCTCAACGCTCACTGCATCCTGCGCGCACAGGTGATGCTGCGCCACAGCGATTCGACCGTTGGCGAAATTGCGGACCGTTTGGGCTTTCGAAGCGCCACGTTTTTCAGCCGCTTCTTTCGTCGTGAGACGGGTCAGACGCCCTCGGCCTACCGTTCAGCGTCGTCGGTTTCAGCCTGAGCAACAGGTTCTGTCAGCGAAATTTTTGTCCGAAACAATAAGTCCTGCCGTCGGGCGGGACTTGTTTTGTTCCCCTGATTTTTCTTTGTCTCTATGGGGGGGGGTATATCACCCGTAAATAGGAAACTGCTTCATTTTATTTGCTCGTGAAAAGGGAATTGCTGAATACGATATGTACATTGACAGTGCTTCATTCAAATATGAAATGCTTTCTAAACCTGCAGTATTTTAATGTAAAACATACGCATTGGTTGGATTAAACAGTGCATATTTTATTTGGCTGATGGGCCGATGATTCGTAAAGTTGACATACTGCATGAAGGTCATTGCAGCTATTTTGCCAATTATTCGTGTCAATAGTCCGCAGGAATGCTTTGCGTAGTTGCGCAGCATCATAAGGTTATCGTTGAGTTGGAAGAGAACAGACTCAATTCATTAGCGGAATCGTTTGTAAGCCCATATAGGCGCCGTTATGCCGAAGACAGCGACCTCAAGATCGGAAAACTTGGGGAGGCGCACCACATCTTGGGACATTACGTGTTCATTTACACGATTTGCGGCGGGACCCTTGCCATTTCCGGGGATTCTGACGGAATTCGCCATGAAGTTGCGCATTAGCAGTTAATAGTTAATCCACAACTAATTAACTAAAATCAACAGTATGCGCCGGAAATTTGTTTGGAAAATCGCGCTAACTCTTTTATATCGCTTATACATAGCATTTTTTCGTATAATCCAACCAAAACAGAATAATCGTAAAATAATAGGCAATTGGATGTTTTTTTGCAATTAAGTGACAGAATAGCAAATAAAATTTATATCTTTGCATTCGTTGTTCAATTCTATAAAAGAGTTGGCCTAAAAATGACTTGAATAGATAAAAATAAATTACAAAATTAAAACTAAAAACTCTTACATTATGAAAAAGGCTTTAGTAATAGTAGCTACGGCTGCTGTGCTGTTAGCATCGTGCGGAACGACAAAACAGGTTGCAATGGCTCCTGCCGTTGAGTCTACAAGAAAATCGACAACTAACCTTGAAGGGCAGAAGGTTGTGGTCGAGACTGTCAAATTGACTGGTATTGAGATGGCAGATGCTCTGAATGATGACGGTACCGATATGATTAAGCGCCCATACAAGTGGTTCGCAGGTATTGGCAAAGCGGATAACAAGCAAGTTGCTATTGAATTGGCACAGCGAGAGGCATACGCTACAATCTCTCGCGTATTGAACAATGCAGTATTAGACCAGTCGGAACGAGGCAATGTCGCTAATAACGGACGCGTTCAGCAGGCTCTTACTTCTCATTGGAAACAGGTTAGTGCTAGCGTAGAGAAGGCATGTGAACCGTTTGGGAACACTACTGTTGAGTATAATCCAAGTACTCGTATGTACGAAGCGACCTCCAAAGTCGGCGTTCGCGGCGATCGTTTCAACCAACTGCTTAATTCGGCCGGTAATTTTAAGCCGTCAGACCTTACGGGCGATGAGTTGGAACAGTTTATCGAGACCAACAAATCCATTATGGAGGCTGCTCGCGGCAACTAAACAAATTATAATCTGAAAATGAAACAAATAGGTGCCATACTGCTCTTGTTGTTGGCATTCCTGCGCGTCAATGCGCAGGAATGTCCGCCAGAGTGGGTCAAGTACACATACGGTGGATATTTTTACGATATCCAGAGCGACAACAACAATCGGAATCTTTCGGAAACAGATTTCAAAAATTATCTACTGAATATCGCGCGAACCAATCTTGCCAAGCAGATACAGGTCAGTGTGCAGGATGTAGCCCAATTGAACAAAGTGTCTATCGACGGTCGTACAGCAATAAACTACACTTCCAGCACGACATTTTCGACCGATGTCGACATGAAACTTGTTGAAACAAAGACACTTTATAATTCTGCATCGCGAGAAGGTTATGCCATTGCATATATCGATCGTGATGCTGCACGCAATTACTACAAGAATGAACTGACGATTGTTTATAACAAGATAAATAACTCAATAGCTTTGGCCGATAATTTCGTCTCGGCTGGATTTAAGAACAGGGCGCAGACTGAATTGGAGGCATCGCTCAAACATTTTGGTTCTGTTGACGGGCCTTTGTTTTGGATGAATATTTTTGGCGCATCGCAATTGGAGTTATCCGAGTGGCAGCAGTGTTTTAATGCAGCAGAACAGGACATCAAGCGTAAACTTGCCGACTTGAAACACGGGACAGTTATTTACTTATCGTGCGACGCTAATATTTTTGGGGAGCCATATTTCACATTGCAAAATGAATTGAAAGGCATTCTTGCTGCCGACGGTTGCAGTTTTACTGACAATCCCGAAAACGCGGACTGGGCGATAGCAATAACCTGCACTGCGCGGGAATATTCGAATGTTAAGGTCGGGAATTCTAACTCCTATTTTTCGTATGTCGATGCGCATATATTAATCGACAAGGTCATTACATCGCAGCGAATCTATGAAGGCGAAGTTTCGGTCAAAGGCGGTCATACATTCGGTTATCCCGAAGCGGCAAAAGCCGGTTATAAAGATATAAAGCAGCAGATTGGCAAAATTATTAAAGAAAATATCGCACAATGAAAAAGGTGTATACGATGATGCTGGCTGCCATCATCGTTATGCCCGTTTTACCGATGATTAATTGCGTGTAACCGTTTTCGACCCTATTTCCAATGGAACAGTTATCGGCGAAGGAACGAAAGTGGCGATTCGTGAAATCATCAGTTCGACCATTGTCAATGCTGGCAATTATGCTATCGTCAAATGTTCGCTGCTCGAAATGGCATAGACCATAAAATATATACATTATGAAACAAAAAGTTATCGTATTATTGATTTTGTTAGTTGTGTTGACCCCTACTTTTGGACAAAGCAACCAAACCAAGAAAGTCGCTATCCTTGAAACAGTCGACAAAGAGGATGTTGTATCGTATGGTGTAAAGTTGCTGGTGCGCAGCAAGCTGGCGTATGCTATCACTAATACGCCCGGATATGAAGGTTACGACCGTGTAGATGTTGGCTCTATATTAGGCGAACACGAATTTCAGCGTACCGGTTTAGTCAGCGACAACGACATCAAACGATTGGGTGAAATGACAGGTGCGGATTATATCCTTGTTGCAGAGGTAGCCAAACTTGATTATAGTCATATTATTATTGTAGCCAAAATTCTAAATGTAGAAACGGCAAAATTAGATAAAACATCAAATATCCAAACCGCAACGGATGATGAAGCTATGGACAAAGCTTGCCGTGAGTTAGCCGACCGTCTGCTCGGCATTCATCGCGGCAGAACTATTGAGCTATAATTGAAATTATAAATATATGAAAACAAAGCTGTTAGTTTTAGTGGCTGCTTTGATAGCAGTCTTTCCCACATTCGGACAAGATGACAGTGCCAAGAAGATTGCAGTATTGCAAACAGTTGATACAGAGCAAGCTTTTGGCAGAGGCGAGATGCTGATGGTAGGCAATAGGATTGCCAATGTCCTTAGGAATATAGCAGGTTACAGGGTGTACGACCGGGTAGATATTTCAGCGATAATCGACGAACAGAACTTCCAGCGTACGGGTTTGGTCAGCGATGATCAAATTAAGAAGATTGGTGAAATGGCTGGCGTAGATTTAGTACTGTTTACGGAAATATCGAAAATTTCAGACGGTAAAATCTATATCTATGGCAAGGTGATGGATGTCGAGACTGCGGAGTGGAAGTTGTTTGGCGATACAACGGCAGATAGCATCGGTGAAATTGAAGAGGCGTTGCGTACAATGATTCGTCGAATGTTGAATGCAGATAACGGCCAATCAGGAAACGCTCCGAACGGCAATAACACATTCAACGGTAATGGTGCCGGTCGTGATTTTGTCGAGACGGCAGCAGGCCTGAACATGAAGATGGTCTGGGTCGAAGGGGGCGAGTTCATGATGGGTGCGACCTCGGAGCAAGGCTCGGATGCGTATAATAATGAGAAGCCGGTTCGCCGTGTCAAACTCGATTCCTATTATATCGGTGAGTGTGAGGTGACGCAGGCGCAATGGGAGAAGGTCATGGGCACCTCTATCCATCAGCAGGCAAACAAGGTGGGTTACTCGACTAGTAGTGTAGGCCCTGACTATCCGATATATTATGTAAGCTGGGAGGAAGCGCAGGCCTTTTGCTCGGAATTGAGCCGAATGACAGGGCGCACCTACTGCCTGCCAACCGAAGCGCAGTGGGAGTATGCAGCCCGCGGCGGGAAAAAGGCTGACGGTACAAAATACAGCGGCAGTTGGTCAGTTGACGCAGTTGCGTGGTACCAAAAAAACCCCTTCAGCAATTGCAATTATAAGGTCAAGAACAAGCGGGCAAACGGTCTCGGGCTGTACGATATGAGCGGCAATGTGAGAGAGTGGTGCTCGGATTGGTATGGCGACTATAACGTGAACGACACTAACAATCCTACGGGGCCATCCTCAGGCTCGTACCGCGTTCTCCGTGGCGGCTGTATGCTCGCATCCGCTCGCAACTGCCGTATTTCGTTTCGGTGCTTCTCCCGTCCCGGCGGATGCGCGATACACGACGGCTTCCGGGTGGCTCTTATCCCTTAGTTTAATCGGAATCTTCCGGCCTAAGCTAAAAATTCAATATATGCCATGGTGATGCCTGTATGATGTTTTTTGAAATAGGGAGATTTTAAATCTAAAACATTCTTGTGTTCAGCATATAAAAAGATATTTGCTCATATAGAAACTCGATCGAATGAAACAATAAAACGATTCTCATAACAATGAAAGCAAAACTACTTTTAGTGCTTATTGCATTAACTTTCGTTTGCCCCATATTCGGACAAAGCGGTTCCACCAAACGTGTCGCCATTCTCGAAACCGTTGACAAAGAAGGGAAAGTCCCGTACGGTGTTAAGTTAATGGTGCGAAGCAAACTTAACGCTTTTATTACCGCTACTCCCGGATATGAAGGTTACGACCGAGTAGATGTAAGCTCCATCTTGGGCGAGCAAGAATTTCAGCGTACCGGTTTGGTTGGTGATGACGATATTAAGCAATTAGGCGAGATGACAGGAGCGGATTATATTCTTGTTGCAGAAGTCGCCTATATTAATAGTTCATATATAACCCTTTTCGCCAAGATCATTAACGTTGAAAATGGGCGCATAGAGCAAAGTGCTGATGTGCAATCTCCAACGACAATTGAAGACTTGGTGCAGAATTGCCGAGAATTGGCAGGCAAACTCTTGAATGTAAATACTGATACAAACGCAGGACGAAGAGAGTTAGCTCCTAATAATAATGGATATGGTGTCGGTAGCGATTTCGTCGAGACTGCAGCAGGCCTGAATATGAAGATGGTCTGGGTCGAAGGGGGCGAGTTCTTAATGGGAGGAACCACAGAGCAAGGCTCTGATGCGGATGATAATGAGAAGCCGGTTCGCCGTGTCAAACTCGATTCCTATTATATCGGTGAGTGTGAGGTGACGCAGGCGCAATGGGAGAAGGTCATGGGCACCTCTATCCATCAGCAGGCAAGCGAAGCGGGTTATTTAGCAAACTATGGCGCAGGTCCTGACTACCCGATGTATTATATAAGCTGGGAGGAAGCGCAGGCCTTTTGCTCGGAATTAAGCCGGCTGACAGAACGCACCTACCGATTGCCCACCGAAGCACAGTGGGAGTATGCAGCCCGCGGCGGGAAAAAGGCTGACGGCACAAAATATAGCGGCAGTTGGTCGATAGACGCTGTTGCGTGGTGCTCCGACAACAGCGGTTCGAGTACACATCCGGTCAAATCCAAGCAACAAAACGGTCTCGGACTGTACGATATGAGCGGAAATGCGTGGGAGTGGTGCTCGGATTGGTATGGCAGTACATATAATGAGAACGATACTAACAACCCTACGGGGCCTTCGTCGGACTCGTACCGTGTTCTCCGTGGCGGCAGTTGGAACTACGTTGCTCGCTTCTGCCGTGTTTCTTCTCGGCGCAGGCTTAGTCCCGGCAGCCGCCTCTACGACATCAGCTTCCGTGTGGTTGTTCTCCCTTAGTTTAGGCCGGATGGATCTCCGAATTAAACAGACCATTATCTGACCTTGTAAGAGTGCAGGGCGAAAACGAGTGACGTGTTCTCTAATAGCGATAGTGAAAGTATAATAAATTGAAATCTCTGCCGCTTTTATGTGAAGTAAAATTAAGTTGAATATGAAGAAACGTTATGGTTTATTGTTAGGGCTTGCAGTGTCGGTAGAGGCGACGGCACAGACCGTCGATGTAAAGCAGCGAATGGAGCAAATGATAAGTAATTTCAACGATTTTGAGGCACAGCAACAGCAGTCATTTGAGGAGTATCGCAATCGGTTGAATGTCGAGTTTGCGGAGTATATGCGTCAGGCATGGCCGGAATATGAGGCAAAACAGGCAGAATCAATTCCCGACCGTCCCGAACCGCCTGCACCGGTTATTAAAGACCCCAACACTGAACCCTCTAATGCCCCTGTGCCGTTCGATCAAATAAAACCAGCCCCCAAACCGGTCAAACCGCCGCAACCAATAGTTCCACTCCTCAAACCTAAACCGCAACCTGCCAAGCCAAATAAACCGGCACAGCCTGAAACGCCACAATTTACATTTTCTTTTTATGGAACACCCTGTGCAGTATCTCTGACAACTGCGCATCGTTTCAGGTTATTAAGCGTTGATGAAAACTCTATTGCAGATGCGTGGCTGCAACTTTCGTCTGACAAATACAACTCGGTCATCGCCGATTGTCTTGAGTGGCGAGATAAATTGCATCTGCCGGATTGGGGATATGTGCGTTTTGTCGAAAAGATGACAGAAACTTTTTTCACTTCCAATTCACGGAATGAAGCACGATTGATGCAAATATATATCCTTACGCAATCAGGCTATAAAGTACGCATTGCCCGTAGTGGAAACAAACTCGTGTTATTGCTGCCATCAAAAGAGAACATATATCAATACCCATATTTGGTTATTAATAACAGTAAATACTATATCATAGACAAAAGTGCACGCAATACATCGTATTGTGTATTCGACCGCGAATTTCCCCAAGAACAATACTTCTCCTTACAAATGCCGGAGAAACCGCAGCTGTCGGTAGAAAAATCAACGCCGCGAACATTGACGTCGAAACGCTATTTATCAACATCGGCAACCGTTGTGACCAATCGCAATTTAGTCGATTTCTACAACGACTATCCGCAGACCGATACATGGGCGGTATATGTCAAATCTTCACTGAGTGAAGATGTTCAAAAACAGTTATATCCTGCATTGAAAAAAGCAATCGATGGCAAAAGTAAACCCGACGCTGCTAATATTCTGCTGAACTTCGTGCAAACAGCATTCGCATATAAACCAGATGATGTGCAATTCGGATATGAGCGCCCCTTATTTGCTGATGAAACATTATACTATCCATATTGCGACTGTGAGGATAGGGCGATTTTGTATTCGATACTTGTTCGCGAGTTACTGGGCTTAGATGCCATACTGCTTTGTTATCCAAACCATTTGGCAACAGCTATATGCTTCGACACAGAAGTATATGGTGATTACGTGACGATTGACGGCAAACGATATATTGTCTGCGATCCAACATATATCAATGCAACTATTGGAGAAACTATGCCGCAATTCAAACAGGCACCAGCAAATATTATCAAAACCGATTAGACAAGTAGCCCTTTTGCATCTAAGGTATAATGCGCCAAACCGGCTAAGATGATCAAAAAAGGCAGGGCTGGCAGTCTTCGCCATGTCGATTATTATACTGGTTTGACAAAATGGGGCGCAAGAAATATTCAACCATTTGTCCTTAATAATGCCAATTATTAGTACAATATGGCTGATTTTGCGATTTTACAATTCTTTGTATTGCATAATACCAAAAATTGTTAATATATTTGCAGTACAAAAACAAGTGAATACTGGCACTGCCAACAATTAAAAACAACATACAACAGTTATGAAAGAGACTATAAACGTAA
>CAYTLU010000406.1:0-6287 GCA_964438665.1 uncultured Bacteroides sp. | reverse complement strand
ATGAAATAAGAAACGTTCTCATGGCACGACAAAGTTACATTTTTTTATAATTTTCATGCAAAAGTTTTGCAGGAATAAAAATTAGCCTTATATTTGCACCACGAAAAACAGAAGGGGGGGGGTGATGCCCCGGACGTTTTTATCCGGTTCTTAAAAATTGCCTGAATAGCTCAGTCGGTTAGAGCACATGACTGTTAATCATGGGGTCCTAGGTTCAAGTCCTTGTTCAGGCGCATTTGCGCGAGGGTTGCAATGAAATTTGTCGGAAAACCGTTGCTTGACGGATATAGTTGTGGATAGCATATTTCGGATGCAGCGTCGGATGAAGTTCTTGCAGTCCCAAGCCATTTTTTGAAACGGGAGTTTAGCTCAGCTGGTTCAGAGCATCTGCCTTACAAGCAGAGGGTCGGGGGTTCGAATCCCTCAACTCCCACAAAACCGAAATCAGGTGCGAATCCACTCGACAGAGTGGATTTTTTGTTTCTATGCGGCAACTGCGAATTTACTTGCGAAATCTTATTTACTTCAACTTGACAGTCTGTCCGTTGCGGACATCGCGTCCTCTGCGAATCGAGTTTATCTTCGCCAGCGAACGTT
Source organism: uncultured Bacteroides sp. (assembly GCA_964438665.1). GTDB lineage: Bacteria > Bacteroidota > Bacteroidia > Bacteroidales > Muribaculaceae > Paramuribaculum. The sequence continues at coordinate 5,690 of CAYTLU010000406.1, read as the reverse complement.
TGCGGATGCCGTAGGATTGCGAAAGCGAATACAGGGTTTCATCGTGGCGCACCACGTGCAGCAGGGCATTGCCTTCCCAGCGCGATTTCTTGCGTTCGATGTAGACCATGTCGCCTTTGGCGAGCGTCGCGGTCTTGACTGCATCGTTGAACTTGCGCAGATTGCGTTCCGAAATGCGGAATGTCGCGCCGAGCGTGCGGAATGTGTCGCCCTCTTTGGCAATGACATAACAAACCTTGTTGTTGCGGTAGACATTGTAGCCGCAGTGCGAATTGATGGTTACGCGGAATGCATTCGGATCGACGAGTTCGCCGGATACGGTCGTGCTGTGGCTTTCGAACCAGTTCTCCGTTTCGCTGCCGGATGCCTTGTATGAAGAATAACGCATCGAACCGTCTTCCTGATCGAGCAGGTAGAGGTGATTGTCCTCGATGATTTTCACCAGCCGTTGTGCATAATCGGGCGCAGTGGCATAGCCGGCGGCTTTCAGACCGCGGGCCCAACTGCGATAGTCTGTGGACGGATAGACGAACAGAGAATCGTAGCGCGGGGACGAATCGAGAAACTCGGCGTGGTCCTGATACGATGCTTCGACCGACGGATAACTGCGGAAACATTCGCCCTTGGCATCGTCGTCGTGATAAACGCGGTCGCCCCTCCATGTCTTCTTGCACTTTATGCCGAAATGGTTGTTGGAACTTTTGGACAGAACGCTGTTGCCGCTGTCGGATTCGAGTATGCCCTGCGCCATGGTGATGCTCGCCGGTATGCCGTATCGTTCCATGTGCGCGATGGCGATATACTTGTATTTGTCTATGTATTCATCGCGTGTCTGACGGGATTGCGCATGCGAAATTCCGACGACGAGGAGCGCAAAAAACGATGCAACTATTGCTTTGTGTGAAAATTTCATTATCTTTGTATTATCTTAATGACAAAGATAGTGCTTTTGCTGAAACTTGAATTAAAATTACCGACTGAAAATGTTTACCGAAAAAGCGAATGGAATTTTTGAACGGGTTATCGAAGATTATCACAAATCGGACGACGTAGACCAGCCGTCGCTCAATCCGTATGCCGAGGGAAGTATAGAACATTTGCTCTATGAAAAGAACTGGGTCGATACCGTGCAGTGGCATTTGGAGGATATCATCCGCGATCCGCATATCGATCCTGTCGAAGCATTGAAAATCAAACGCCGCATAGACCGCTCCAATCAGGTGCGCACCGATATGGTCGAATATATAGACTCCTACCTGCTCGACAAATATAAGAATGTCGAAATCGCAGCCGACGCCCGCATCAATACCGAAACCCCGGCATGGGCGATCGACCGACTTTCCATTTTGGCACTCAAAATATACCACATGCGCTGCGAAACCGTCCGCACCGACGTGGACGAAGCGCATCGCGAATCCTGCCGGAAGAAACTCGACGTGCTGCTTTCGCAGCAGAAAGATCTCTGTACGGCTATCGAAGAGTTGATCGATGACATCGAATCGGGACGTAAGTACATGAAGACTTACAAGCAAATGAAGATGTACAACGATCCGTCGCTCAATCCGGTGCTTTATGGAGCAACCAAGTAGTCTGCCGCGGCATATACTGGTTGTGCGTGCATCCGCAATGGGAGATGTCGCTATGTTGCCGCATGCCGTGCGTGCGCTGAAAAAGAAGTACCCCGAACTTAAAGTAACCGTAGCCACACGCAAGATATTCCGCCCGTTTTTCGACGGGATGGATGTCGATTTTCTGTTCCTCGACACCGGAGTCGAGCATAACGGTCTGAAAGGGCTGTTCAGGTTCGCACGTAAAGTGAAGAGGCTCGGAGTAGACGCCGTCGCCGACACGCATTTCGTGCTGCGGTCGATATTGATGACCTCGTTCCTCGCGCTTTCGGGACTGAAATTCGCATACATACGCAAAGGCAAGTTGGAGAAGTGGTTTCGTGTCGGTTACAGTTCGTCGAATGCCGTGCCGCTGAAACATACCGTGATAAGATATTGCGACGTTTTCCGGAGGCTGGGTTTCGTTTTCGACGATCCGGAGCCTATCGCAACGAAGCCGGTGCGCGAAAATCCGCTCGGCGAGAAAACCGGTCGCTGGATCGGTTTCGCACCGTTCTCGGCGCATACGGGCAAGACCTATCCGAACGAGATGAGCCGCGAGGTTGTCGGATTGCTGGCTGCACGATACGACCGCGTATTCATTCACAGCGGAGGCGGTCCGGAATGCGAATTCGCTCTCGAAATGGAACGCCGGTATCCGAATGTTACCGCACTGTTCGGCAAACTGAAATTATCGCAGGAGATAGACCTTATTTCGCATCTTGATTGCGTGGTGTCGATGGATTCACTCGTTATGCACCTGTGTTCGCTCGTGGCGACACCGGTAGTTTCGGTGTGGGGCGCGACGCATCCCGAACTCGGGTTTCTCGGATACGGATGCGATACCGACGGGGTTTTGCAGCAGGAGATGACCTGCCGCCCATGCTCGACATACGGCAACAAACCCTGCAAATGGGGGGATGTACGCTGCATTCGGGCTATCTCTCCGCAGATGATTGCCGACAAGGTTGAGTATATGATAAATAAAACGATAAGCCGAGCGTAGAGCCGAACTCGTTCAGGCTGTGCCAAGGCGTGAAAAGGCGCATGAAAATAAACTGAATCCGCGAAACGGCGATATTTTAACCGGATTCATATTTGCGGAATAAAATTAGGGCTGGCACCTATTGCAGGAGTCAGCCCTTTTCGGTTATTTTGGTTTCGCTAAATCAAATACCGATGAGTAAAAGCAGTCATTTTAGCGGACAGCCGATACTTCCTTTTTTTGGGGGGCAAGCAATAAGTCAGACTATAACAGTAGGTTAAACTCGTTTGCCGGACAGGAATAACTCTATTTATCGAGGTCGATAAAGAACGGCCAGTTACCGTTGATAATAGACGACTGACACCCAAGAGATACGACATTTTAGTTTTGTATTAAACTCAACTTCCCGTTGTCGAAATAGAGATATGTTTTGTAGCCGTAAAGCCATACAGACGTTTTCATGTTGGCCGTCGTAGTATTTCTTGTGTCGTTGGGGTGGCCCCACGCTTCGCGACACATCTCCTGCGTCATACCTATTGCAACCCTGCCTTCTGCAATTAATGCGGCTGTTTCGGCTCCGTATTTTGCGGTGAGTTTTTCAAGGCGTTGCTGTTTCAGTTTTGCTTCATTCTGCATTGCCAGTTTTTCGCGCTGCGCAGCTTCCATTTGTGCCAATCGTAGTTCTTCGTCTTTTTGAGAATTGTACTCGTTTAACATATTATCTATATTGGGAATAATGCGTAATTCTTCAGAGCAATGATATACTCGACACTTAAAACCATCATGTCGTTGCCAATTATCGGCAATATCGCTGGATAATATTGGTATTGCAAAATTCCCTTGTTCATATTCTATTATAGCAAGGATTGTTTTGCCTTTTAAGACAACGTCTTTGCAGGTATATAACATTATACGATCGTTAAGTTTAATATATGGTCTTGAATATCGGAATTGGAAACAATCATCCATATATCCTATATTAAGTTTAATAGGTTCTTGGCTAATATAGTCTGTTATGTAATCAAGGTGGGTCTGCCATTTTGATACGATAGCTATTTTTTGCCCTATCATTTTTTGTACATCTTCGTAAAAGGAGAGCATGATATAGGGTAACGGTTCAATCTTGGTTCCATAATAACTATATGGCGATATGGAATTGAATTTATACGAATAATCTTCTACACAACCGCCATTGATACCTCTGATATAATAGATTTGGCCGATATAATCTTTGCATATATATATAGGAAATTGTGCCACGGAATAAAAAGCCCCTTTTGAATTGATGTCTATCCTCGGAGCTGGATTCCAGTTATTTGGAAGCCCGGCAATATATCTTTTCAGGTTATCTGCCGATGCCATAGTGTAGAAATCATCGGATACCTCTTCTTCGCCATTACGTTTTTTCCGGAATGACATACGATCGATAATCAATTGTTTCTTTTCCGGATCGATCTTATATTGTAAAACATCCTTTCTGCATTCGTCCAATTGGTCGGAGGTAAATATTGTTCCGATAAACTCATAATAACCGACAGGCATGGAGGCAATGCATGCTGTGGAATCGGACGGATTGATGCGTACATATTGTTTGGCCGATTCCTCGTAAACATAGAATTTCTCTCCGACAGGATTTGTCGCGCATGGTTGCGACCCATACCTCCTTGACTCATGGATGATTGTTGGCTGGGTAGGTATGTACTTCGAATACATTTTTTCGAATTCCTCCATGTCGATGGGTTTGTTCAATTCGGAGATTGCTTCCACATCGGTTTTGAACGAGTCGTCTACAACCTTGATTTGACTATTGCTTGTGCTGACGGTGAATAGCGCGGAAAGAAATAAATATAGCTTTTTCATATTTCGGAATCGGTTATTTACTTTAAACATAAATTCATAATTTTATTCTATTTGTATCGCGAATACCTCGCTGTTTTTATACTGCCGTATATAATTATCGGATTAAATTTAAGAATTCAGACATTTTCTGATAAGTTCGATAACCATATCGGCTGTTAAATCGTTTAATAAATCAAGATTGATGGGGTTGGCAGAGGAAAGTGGCGACAACCAGACGAGTGTATAGCCTCCCGTTCGCGCCAGTTGCTCCACGGTGTTTACTGTATCGCCTTTTGTTCGAGAAGCACAAATTATGATTTCACAATCCTTGTCATACAAATACTTCAACCAAGACGGTTGCAATGAACTCGGGTCGCCCTGACTGGCAATCCCTACCGAAGCATTGCAAAAAGGTAATATGGCACAAATATCGTTGCCTGACGTATACAGCGGCGGCAGCTTCGCTATATTCAATTTCTCCCAAACTTTTCGAATGGCCGAAGTCTTGCCAATTTCGGCATTCCCCCAATAACAAATAATTGTTTTCATACTGAATAGCATAATAAATTGCCAACCCGACTCCCCGATCGACTTATTAAAATTTAAAAGAAAGTGTGAAGCCTGATTTCGTTTATCTGAAAGAGGTTCTGACAAAACCCGAATAACAATAAACGATTGCTATGCCCCACACTCTATACAGATGTAGGGCATAGCCAATGAGACCATGTTCACATCCATACAAAATGAAGAGTGCTGCTCATTGTCTTGTTATTCTTGAAACTGTCAGATTTCTTTCAAGGACAGTGCGAAAACACTTTCTTATGTCTGTTTCGGGTGCAATTTGATCCTCAACAATGCAAAGATAATCATTTTTCACAAACAAACAACACTCGACGGGGCATCGCCGAGTGTTTAATCTAATAGGCAAATGCTAATAGAATTTAGAGTTCTTATACTCTTGTCATATTTTCATAAGTGAGAAGTCGGGCGTTTACAATGATTGCGTTTGGCGTTTACAATCGTTTACAATGATTTCTTTCTTTATCAATCAGCGGGTTAAATATTGAATTAGTCGCAGTTTTCTTCTTTCATTTGCACTGCGCTTCGGACGAGGCGCGGCCCATTGCGGTCAATGTTTAACTAAAAACTTTTGCAATATGAAAGCGGCTGCACATTCAGCGACCCGAAGATAGACCGAACAATGAGTTTCTATGCTCTCGACCGGCAGTTCGGAGGGTGTTTGCTCGATGCCAACGAGC
>CAYTLU010000405.1:0-1945 GCA_964438665.1 uncultured Bacteroides sp. | reverse complement strand
AATTTATGATCACTTTTTTCTTACAGCATCTTTTCGGCCATTTTTGCCCTTCTCATCGGTCACGTAGCTACGGCTACGCTCCTTCTTCGAATGACAAAACTGACTCGAAAATCTGCTATAATAAAAAATCGCTCACAAATTTAAACAGCTTCTAAATATCCGAACGGAATATTTCGCGACCGTCGCGTAGAGAATATCCCGACCGACGCCTGCGCTCGCAGCAGTCTCCGGCATACATATATTATAATATAACGTGAGTTCGACGAAAATCAAGCGGTTGAAAATTTTGCGATAAGAGTATTAAATATAAAGTGTTGTAATTCAAACGAGCACTCTTATCGTTATGCTCGTCGAAGACAATATTACGGAAATTCTCGTAATGGCGGATGCATTTTGCACGACAGCCGGATCTTTTTCTTTTGGATTCAAGACTTTTTTTCGCGAGGCCTTGCGGTTTGCGGAATAATTATTACCTTTGTCACAACCGTTTAACAATTAATTCAAAAATACATGAAAAATGGTACTCTTCCCGAAAATTATCATTTGATGGCATTCAAGGTAAGAACCCTCATACTTTTTGAATTGTTAAAATAACTTTTAGCGCTAATAATAAACAACATGAAAGGAATCGTTCTTGCCGGTGGTTCAGGTACACGGCTGTATCCAATTACTAAAGCCGTGTCGAAGCAAATGCTCCCTATTTATGACAAGCCTATGGTTTATTACCCTGTCTCCACGCTAATGTTGGCCGGTATTCGAGATATTTTGATTATATCAACTCCTCGCGATTTGCCCATGTTCCAAGAACTATTAGGCGACGGAAGTAATTTCGGCGTGAGATTCTCTTACAAAGTTCAACCTTCTCCCGATGGTCTGGCTCAGGCTTTCATTCTCGGCGAGGAATTTATTGGAGATGACGCAGCCTGTCTCATTCTTGGTGACAATATATTTCACGGCAGCTATTTCATCCCTAAACTTGAAGCCGCTATCACAGATGCGGAAAAGAACGACAAGGCAACAATTTTCGGGTATTGGGTAAAAGACCCCGAACGTTACGGCGTAGCTGAATTCGACAGCCATGGCAAGTGCATCTCCATTGAAGAAAAACCACAGCAGCCAAAGTCGAATTATGCCGTTGTGGGGCTGTATTTCTATCCTCATAATGTTGTTGAGAAGGCAAAACAGATAAAACCGTCCGCTCGCGGCGAATTAGAGATTACCACGCTTAACCAGATCTATTTGTCAGAGAATAATTTGAATATCCAACTATTGGGACGCGGCTTTACCTGGCTTGACACAGGTACGCATGAATCGCTCTTCGAGGCATCTGCATATATCGAGGCTATTGAGAAACGCCAAGGCTTGAAAGTCGGTTGTCTTGAAGGTATCGCTTATCGTAAAGGCTGGATTTCAGAGGATAAGTTACGCGAAGTTGCTCAACCGATGCTGAAGAATGAGTATGGACAATACCTTCTTCAGGTGATAGGAAGAGGTTAACCATAAACGGAATAGATATAATGAAGCGCAATATACTCATCACCGGCGGAGCCGGATTTATCGGCAACCATGTCGTCAGGCTCTTTGTAAACAAATATCCCGATTACCATATTGTCAATCTCGACAAGCTGACCTACGCCGGCAACCTTGCCAATCTGAAGGATATTGAAGGCAAATCCAACTATACTTTCGTTAAGGCTGATATTGCCGACCTTGATGAGATGCGCCGGATTATCGGTAAATATAAAATTGACGGGATTATCCACCTCGCCGCCGAAAGTCATGTCGACCGCTCTATTAAAGACCCGTTCACTTTCGCCCGCACCAATGTGATGGGCACACTGTCGTTATTGCAGGCCGCGAAAGAGTATTGGGAGTCATTGCCCGAAAAATACGAAGGCAAAAGATTTTACCATATTTCGACAGACGAAGTTTATGGTGCTTTGGA
>CAYTLU010000404.1:0-2695 GCA_964438665.1 uncultured Bacteroides sp. | reverse complement strand
GTATATGCCCTGTGCTTTGGCTCTGCCGGCCTATGTTTCTTTGCCGCCGGATTAAATGTAAAAAATGAAAACAAGGATTAACCCCTTGTTTTAACCGCGTATTTTTGCACACCTTATTGCGTCCATAACTTTGTGGCATACGCCACTCTGTTATGGGCTTTCATTTCTTGGGCTCAACTGCTTCCGGTCAGTCAAGACGATATGGGTTATACAGAAAATGTCAAGGAAGTGTCGGTTGTCTGAATGCAGAGTCGGCAAAAAGGTGGCACGGAAACGAAAGTAGGTCAGAAAACTTTCGTTTCCCAACCTACTTGATGATATTTAATGATTGGATTATTCTTTTGATGCAATTTCCTTGAATTCATCGAGGGATACCTCTTTCCGGTCAAGTGTGACTGCGTTCTGGAGGGCTGTGAACAATTTTATGTCGCCAACCTGTTCAATCAACCGATCGCGATAGTTCTTGTCATCAAGAATATTCCGGGCATATTTGGTTATGGTCTCATCATCCATGTTGGTCATGCCATATTGTGCAAACTGACGTGCTGCCAGACCTTTTGCAAATTCCAACAGATCATTGTCCTCAATCTTGATTTCGAGGATTTTTGCAATCTGTTCTTTGATAAGTTGCCATTTAAGGTCGTCTGTCATTGCGGCAAAGCGTTCATCGATATTTTCTTCGTTAAGATCTTCGTTGCGTGAAACAAGCCATTTCTTGAGAAGCGTTTCCGGAAGCTGCATATCGCCATATTTTGCCATCAGTTCTTTGCGGGCAGTGACTCTGAATATCATCTCGGAATTGCCTTTTAGTTCGTTGGCAATCATTTCTTTTACAGCTGCGCGATATTCTTCTTCGTTTTTCACCTTGTCTTTGCCAAAGACGTTGGTGTAGAATTCTTCGCCAAGTTCAGCAGGACGCACAACGATTATCTCTGAGATTGCCATCTCAAAGTTGCTCTGCACGTTTGCTGCTTTATCCTTGTCAATATTAAGCATCGAAGCCAGCTCTGTAACATTGCCTTCAGCCGCGCGGCGCGGGTTGAACACAACTTTGTCGCCAACTTTTTTCCCTTCAAATTTGGCAGCTTCTTCCTTGTTGACAAAGTACATCGGGGCAACTATGCCGGAAGCAACCTGAATGGCATCCTCGCCTTCTTTGATTGTACCGTCTTCATTCAACTCCATGATTGATCCTTTGACAAGAGCATCCGGTTCGAATTCTTCGCCGGGAACTTGTGCGCCGAAACGTTTCCGGAAAGCAGTGTCCTGCTCGTCAATCATTTTGTCGGAGATCGCAATGTTGTAATATGGAATTTTGACATCTTTATTGATTGTCAGATCAAGGGCGGGTGCAATGGCGAGATCATATTCAAATGTGAACTCTTTGTTGTTTTTAAGATCCAGTTCTTTGACCTCAACCGGCATTGGCTGACCGAGAACATTAAGTTTGTTGTCATCAATGTATTTCATTACAGCTTCAAATACAACCTGATTGATGACATCGCTGGTCACTTGACGGCCAAAACGGCGCTGAAGGTCAGGCATGCTGATGTGTCCTTTGCGGAAGCCGGGTATCTGATGGTTGCGGCCTATTTTTTTAAGGTCTTCTTTCACCTTGGCCTGATAGTCAATTTCTTCTACTTCCACAGTCAGCCGCATGTTGACTGCATCGGTATTGTTGGCTGTTAATTTCATATTAACTTGAATTTGCTGTTTGTTATGTTAAAAATATGCTTGCAAAAGTAATATTTTCGGGCGTATTGTGCAATTTTTGCTTGTGCTATTATCGTTATTTAGACGTTATTTTAGATAGTTTATAACAATATTTGGAAATGGGTAGGATAGAGGGTTGTCATGTTGGATGAGAATATTTATATTTGCATTGTCAATGATTATAATTATGGCTATGACTTTCGGATCATAGGCCTGTTGTTGTCCGATTTATCGAATAATATCATTAATTACGTTAAATATGGAAAATACGAAAATGAATGACGGATATGTTGTCAACACAGAGTTTTCCGGCCCAATCAAGCGATATTGCCAGACGCTTGATTTGCGTGATAATCCGGAGTTGATTGCTGAATACAGGAAGCGTCATTCGGAGAAGCATGTGTGGCCGGAGATTCTGGAAGGAATTCGCTCGGTGGGCATTCTTGAAATGGAAATCTATATATTAGGGACACGTCTGTTTATGATAGTGGAGACTCCGGTGGATTTTGACTGGGACTCTGCTATGGCAAAGTTGGCTACTCTTCCGCGTCAGGATGAGTGGGAAAATTATATGGCTGAATTCCAGTTAGCAGCAAAGGGCGCTTCCTCAAATGAAAAATGGAGAATGATGGAACGGATGTTCCATTTGTATAAGTGATATTCTAATCGGTCAGGATATGCAGAATCATGAGGAAAAAGGCTCTTCGTTTGTTGCACGTACAATGGGACGCGTGAAATCCATCGTTGATTATTGCACTGTGGGTGTGTGGAATGATGCCCGGCAGAATTGGTGGATATCTACGCTGAAAGTGTTGAATCTGACAGTCCGATCTTTTTTGAATTCAGATTTGCAGTCGAAGTCGTGTGCCATGACCTATCGGACCTTATTGGCGATGGTGCCGGCATTGGCTTTGATTTGCGCGATTGCGCGTGGCTTCGGGTTGCAAAACCTGATAATGGAGTCACTCATAAAGCAGTTCCC
>CAYTLU010000403.1:0-2054 GCA_964438665.1 uncultured Bacteroides sp. | reverse complement strand
GCCGGTGCATTGGCCGGCGCAGCTGTCGGATTGCTTTTTGCTCCCGACAAAGGTACTAACACACGTAAACAGCTTGCCAGCTTCCTCAAATCAAAAGGCATAAAGCTGAGTTCGAAGAACCTTGACGATCTTGCAGAAGAGATTGAGGCACAACTTGAGGGAAACGACTAAATGACTAATTTTAATCTTTAAACTGACATGAGTAGGAATTCTCTGTTATATTGCTTTATTGGCGGAGCATTGGTGGGAGCAGGCGCTGCAATCCTTTTCGCACCGCAGAAAGGGTCGGAACTGCGTCGCATAATCAAAGAGAAACTTCAGAAAAAAGGCATTCTCTGCACTGAAAGCGAAATCGATGCGCTGGTGGCTCAGCTGACGGCTGACATTGATGAGGATTAGATCCGGTCATCGCTTCGTCTTAAAGCAAAAAACTACGTAGAGTGAGCTTGCCCAACCATTGAGTCAGTCTCTACGCAACCCCGTCTCGGATTCCAGTAACACAACCGTTATGGCAGCCGGGCGGGATTGCCGCCATGATACCGGCCGATAGGAACGCGCTCGTTAATATCAAACATATATTCTTTGACTATGGACAACCAATCATCGATAGCGTCGCTATGGGAGCGGCTGAAAGAATTTATAACCCTCAAATATGAATACACTCGTCTGACACTGGCTGAAAAGCTGTCACTGCTGCTAGCTGTGATCGCAATGTGTCTGATAGCGTTGGTTGGAATATCAATCGCCTTGTTCTTCCTGTCGATGGCATTGTCGCATTTTTTGGGTGGAGTTCTCGGCCCGGTGTGGAGTGCGGTTATTGTAGCGGGAATATATATTGTGTTGCTGCTCGTGATTTTCGCTCTAAGAAAGCAGCTTATTGTCAATCCGATCTCGCGGTTTGTCTCGCGCTTGTTCTTTTAGGCGGGTCGGAGCGCATTATCAATCATAAAAATCATGGTTATGAAGCAATCTCAGGTTGACACATCCGGACATCCCGACAACGGGTATGGAATAGACGAATTGCGCTATCGCCGCGCCTATGTGCTGGCAAAATGCGAAATGGCAAAAATTCAGATCTCGGATCAGCTGTCGCAATTCAAAGGCGGGGTCAAGCAGCCCGCAGGCATAATGGGCAAGTTGCTCAACAGTCTCAGCTATATTGACTATGCCCTTATCGCGTTCCGTCTGGGGCAGCGGTTTTTCAAATGGCGCAAACGTCGAAGAAACAAATGATACGACACATGATATAACAGGCGGCCGGCTTCTACGGGCTCGCCGTTTTTTCGTTTTAAAATATATTGTCATGAATGATTATAAGGAAGTGAGGATCGGGCTTGACCCATGCACAGAAGACATGACTGATGTCTTGGCCGCGTTGTTGGGCGATGCGGGTTTTGAAAGCTTTGTTGCGGATTCTGAAGGGTTGACAGCCTATATCCGCAATGAGTTATATGAAGATTCAATGGCTGATCTGCCCCGGATGCTGCCATTCCAGACCAAAGCCACATGGTCGGCAACAACGATCGAAGGCCGGGACTGGAATCATGAATGGGAAAAGAATTATTTCAAGCCGATCGTGGTCGGGGACGCCGTTGTTATTCACAGCTCGTTCCATACCGGGATTCCAGAATGCAAATATGACATTGTCATAGATCCGAAAATGGCATTCGGCACAGGTCATCATTCAACCACGTGGCTTATGATTTCAAGCCTTCTGGAAGCCGATCTCAAAGGAAAGTCGCTGATCGATATGGGCACCGGCACCGGAATTCTTGCCATTCTTGCCTCCATGAGAGGAGCAGCTCCGGTTGTCGGAATCGAGATAGATGAAGCAGCCTATGTCAATGCAATTGAAAATATCAGGCTCAACGGTTGTCCGGATATAAAGCTCATACATGGAGATTCATCGGCATTATCGGCATTTGAGGATAAGGCTGATTTCTTCCTTGCCAATATAAACCGCAATGTGATAACATCAGATATGGAAAGGTATGCATCATGCTTGCGGCATGGCGGACGAATGATTCTGAGCGGCTTCTATCTTGAAGATGTCG
>CAYTLU010000402.1:0-6539 GCA_964438665.1 uncultured Bacteroides sp. | reverse complement strand
TAAGGTCTTGGATCAATTCAGGTGCGCGGCGCACGACTAAATCGACGGCATCTTCGCGACACTTGCCTGCGCCGCAGACCAAGGTATCGTGGATATGTTTTTCGAAGGTGTCGGGTGCGTAGGTGACCGAGCAGATGCCCCCTTGGGCATAATTGGTGTTGGCTTCGACCATTTCACCTTTGGTGACGAGGGTCACATGACCGTATCGAGCGGCCTTGAGTGCGAAGCTCATTCCGGCGGCGCCGGAACCGATAACCAGAAAGTCGGTTTTCATCGTAGATGGCATTTTGCCTGCAAAGTTACTTTTTTTCATTGAAAAAACGCTTTTTTGTGCGGCAAAAAACGCTGTCGGCCGCCTTGTTGCCGCCAAACGGGCAATTTCGGCAGACTTTGGGATGCAAAAAACGTCTTATAGTTTGCGTCCCGACTTTTGCGGGTGAACCCGCAAGGTTATGGCGATATAAACGGAAAAATCGGCTTAATTTTTAGAGCAAGCGTATATCGGCGGGAACTCTGTGCGGCCCTCAATAACGGGAATTAGAGACAACAACTCCTGCTTGAAAATCCCAATCGCCCAACGATTACGATCAACGATTCGCATTATAAAGTCTACTCCATCTACACTCCATGTAGTTATCGTATTAGATCTAACACCAAAGGAGACACCCGCCACAATATTCTTAACCTCGTTACGAGGATCGACAACTTGTGCTACAACAAGAGCCTCTTTTAGAGCTCCCTGATGTACAAGACACGTTTTGTATCGCATGATTTTCGCCACATCTTTCATTATTTCAGATGACTGAAACATCCCCTTGCTCTCATTCAAGACGACATCTATACCATGACCAATCGGGGGAGTGGCTATTACATCAATATATTCACGTGGTTGCGCCTTCCCGAGCTCCGGGTGCGGCAATACCGCCATGCTACCTTGCGCGCCAGGATACGATACTGAAACTATATTGAAGCCATTGGGCTTTAGAATCTTATGGACAAGGGTGTAAGATACCTCGTCTTCATTGACGGTATCGGCAACAAGCGCCAGCGGAGTGGGCGCCGTATAATTTGAGAAATTAAAATGATTTGCGAAAGCCGGTAATAGATTGTTATTCCCTGTATGCAATAATCTTCTTCGATCCCAGGTGAGTTTTACTCCATTATGATTGAGATATAAACCGTCAAGGAAATATGCAAGAGTCATAACGACCTTGCTGTCTGCGATTTTGTCAATATGCTCTTCCCAGACATTTTGGAAATCGACTTCATCGTTTAATGAGGTGGCTTCTCTTGCAGCTCGCTTTATTGCATCCGCCAACCAGGTGGGCAAGCTGTTTCTGTCCATCACATCAAGAGCCACATCCAATTTAGCTCTCATGGTCTCCAATGAATCCACATCTTGTTTCATTAGGGCATTACCACGAGGACGGACAAGAGCATATATACCATAAACAGCTCTCTCTTCCGAGAACAGGAAAGATATAAAAGTAAGAATCCCCCTATCCGGATCCATCGCATGACCCAATCTGTTAATCTTCGCTCCAATCCATTCTTCCCGAACAAAGTATCTTAACTTATTGAGATTGACATCCCGTCTGTTTTGCCAAGCCTCCAACAATTCGGAAATACCGCTTGCCTCATCAACAAGAGTTCTATATCTATGATACTCTTCCGTTTGGGATAATCGGGCCAAGCTGTTACGATACCATTCCAAATGGTTAAGCATAAATGCAGACACCGCACATTGTATCGTATTTACAAATATATCGATATTTGACGGGCAAGACGGATAATCCGAATTACGCCGTAAAGTATACGGGTTATTCTCTTCGGTTTCCCATTTGGCGATGATATATCCTTCGTAGCCGACTTTCTCTATGAAGATTTTAGGTGTTGAATATGGATTATATAATGCTCCGCCGAACTCTTTCTCGGACTCTTTTTCACCGGCAAGTTTCAGATAGTATGCACCGGCAAGATATGCCGCGATAGCACCGTATGTTCTTTGAAGTTCATGATCTTCCGTAGTAACTGCTTCGGTAAACTCTATTAAAACAAGCGGATACTCCCTGTTGTCATGGATACCTGTAATTAAGGCGTCGGGAGTCGTCATTGTCAGCAATGCGGCAATGGATCCGTCATTAAGTTCCGTTGCATTTTTCGGACGTCTAACAAGAACTATTTCCGCATCATCCCCGACAACCTCTTGAATTATCGGTCTGATGAAGTTCGCACCCTGCTCCAAACTCTCGTAGTAGATTCGGAATTGCTTCATTTTTTCAATATTATTAGGTGTTCCCGCTTGTTCTTTTGAGTGAATGAAGGGTTAAACATTCTTGAATGCTCGGACAAATCCGTTGAAATGATATTGCAGACTTCAAATCCGATTTCTCCTACAAATCCTTTTATAACCTCATCTATTTTTATGAGTTGTTTCTTTATTACGCTGTCTCCGATAACAATGAATGCCAAACTGTCCGGTTTTAGCAATCTATACATCTCTTCAAAACATTTTCGAAGATCGGCAGTCCACTGCTCCGCCGGCTTTTTGAGACTCGAATATTCTCGACGAGAGCCAATCTCGTTATTTTGAGCATATTTGACGTCAATATCCAGCCATCGTTTCCTAAATTTGTGGTATAGATAATAGTCGTAAGTATTCGCATAAGGAGGCGATGTGATAATAATATCCACACTCTCATCTGCCAACATGGTCAAATAACGACTATCGGCATTCAACACGGTCAGCGATAACTCTTTGTTCGCGCACTCCGAAAATTCGACAATTCTTGTATAGTACTCTTTGGCTTTGCCTATAAATTGCTTAAAAACGAAACCGTCTTCAATATTCTTGTTTTTCGCTACGAATCGAGTATCGCTCTCCTGGTTTGAAACCTTTACAATAATGGATGACAATACGATGCGTAAAAAGTCTCGTACATTTTCATTATCCAATACATTGATTCGATTCAGAATATGTGTAATCTCTTCCGCTACATTGTGTTGAAACCAGTGGTCGAGACCTTCAATCTGTTTTACCTCAATGTGAGGCCGCTGTTTCGACCAGGCAGTCTGATCCGCGTCTATCTGCTTTATAAAACCACTAATTTCTTGCTGTTCGGCATCTGAAAGAGGTGTGGATTTTACTTTTGACAATAAGGAAGATAACCCGTTAACATCAACTCCAATAGCATTAAACCCTAAAAGTCTCGCTTCTACCAGCGTGGTTCCCGAACCGCAAAAAGGATCCAACACAACTTGCCCCTGCTTGCCGAATTTTCTCAAAATTGCATGAGGCAATTGAGGTGGAAACTTTGCCGGATACGGGTGCAATGAATGTGTTAAATATGCAGTGTCGGCACCTTTGAAATTAAAATCTATTGAGTAGTCCATTATTTTTGGGGTTTCCTAAAAATGACTATAAATGAGCAATTCTGGTTAGTATATAGCACACTTGGGAAACCTAATAACACAAGCCTTCTTTGTGCAGTCTGATCCCATATAATCAAGTCATGATACAGCCAACCGGCCTCTTCTCCGGCACGAGCCAAATCAGAGTGAAACGGGATATATGGAATTTTGTTTTTGGTATCCCTATAATCCTTAACAACCCACGCTGAATACCCTCCATCTTTTGTGATAGCCAAATTATCTTTGAGAACATCTTTAATCTGTTCCAAGAAATCCGGATACGGCAAGTTGCCAAAATCGTTAGCCTCTACGCTGTATTGTTTAACAGTGCTGTTATTCTCGTGCGTAATAAGCGAGGTTTTATGTGTAGTGGCTCTATCTTTTAACGAGCGTTGAATAAAGTTTGCATAGGGGGGCGAGGTCACGGTTAGCTGAATTTCGCCATCAGCGACATACTGTCGCATATTGCGGCAGTCGTCGTTATATATTTCACATAGGATTTCTTCGCAAAACGACCCTTTTTGTTCGGAAATCCATTGGTCAGCGATAGATGCGAATTTTGGATTCAACTCCGTACCCTTGGCAGATCTTTTAAGATTGGCAGCCGCAATAGCAGTAGAGCCTATGCCCATAAATGGATCGAATACGGTATCTCCCACTTTCGAGTACATCCGAATTAATCGTTCAGCGAGCTTTACGGGGAAGACTGCTCCATGCTCTTTTTGATACACATTTCGGGGCGAGGACAGGTCATTCCATACGGGGTTAAATAAATCATCTTCGGTAATCACATTCTTTGATAGTACAGCCCACTCGCTTGGTGTCAGATCGTTAAAGCCAAATTTTTGCTTTTTCTGCTCACTATTGCCGGAGTTTTTCTTTATCATCGTTCTAAAACTTATTATCTCAAAATACCATTAGGTTTACCATATTGTGCCAATGATATAACCCTTGCGACATACAAAAATAAGCAAAATTTGGCAGACGGAGTCTGTTTCTGAAAAAAAGTTATTAATTTCACCCTAAAGTATCTCGCTTGCTAATAGTTACTGCCGCAGCGACTTATCGAGAGCTCGAAACGCGGACAGTAAATAAATCAAAAGCAGCAAGATACAATGAAAAATGTAAGTGAACTTATTGGCAAAACGAGGCTCTCCGCGAGTATGGGACTTTTGATGCTCTTTGCCGATGGCGAGTCGCGCCCAAAGGTCTACTCGGCAGTAACGGCTAAAGACCAGGCGAAGATCTGCTTTTCGGATGCAGTCGCTATTGTCAAGGCTACCGGCCTCAAAAATTATCTTACTTCTTACCGCGACTCCATTACCTACGAGCTGAAGGGTGGCGCAACGAAACCGGTTAAAGTAGAGACGCCGCAGCGCACACCTTACGAATAGCCTTAAAGCGATCCGAAAGAGCAGTATTCTGACGAGCAGACTGCATATTGTACTGCAACTGCAAGTTGCATAGCATATCGGCATTGATGCCAAGTGCAGCCTCGAACATCAACGCAACCTCGGTCGATAATGCTCTCTTACAGTTGAGTATCTCGTTGAGCATTGTGTAAGGAATACCCATCAACTCGGAGAGTCGCTTTTGAGATATTCCGCGGGTCTCTAACTCCTCTTTGAGGATTTCGCCGGGATGAATCGGAATGAATGGATAGTCCATGATGTTCTTTATTTATAGCGGTTTGTAATATCAATGAGTGTGCAAATCGTGATTGTTGGTTCTTCGCCCTCCTCGTTCACTAAAAACTCCAAGCGATATTGCTTGTCAATACGAACAGAAGAGATACCCGCTTTGTCGCCTACAAGCACTTCATAGTTGAGCGAATACAAACCATACAGAGCTTCGACGTTGGGTGCAGCCTTCAATGTAGCAACGCGAGTGACGTACTTGCGGATTACCTGTGGCTGGTAGCGATGATGTTTATCACTACACTTGCCTTCGCGGTATAGCTCTTCGAGGTACTCCTTATCGAACTTTACAATCATCCTCATTTACGATTTGGTACTGCAAAGATAATACAAAAAATCCAATCTTCACTAAAAAAGTGAATTTATTTTACAAATGACCGATTTCAAAGTCGAAATACTCGCCCTTTTGGAGGCTGCATTGCCGGAGTTAGGCGACCGGATACAGGCGGGAGCGGTGGATGAACGCACAGCCACGCCCTTTGCGGCTTATACTACGCCCGAAGAGACTCCCATACGCACCTTATCGGGCATTGCAGGCTATCTGACAATCTTCGAGGTGTCGCTCTACGACAAGCGTATCGCCTCGCTCGAACAGTTGCGACACCGCGTGATTGCTACGCTGGAGCGTGCCGAGCTGGGCGGCAAGGTCTGCACCTATCGCTCCTCCACAACCGACTACTATCCCGACTACGACCTACATGGTGCTACGATGACATTTAGAATTGTGTAACCCAATCTGTAAAATCGAGTTTTATGAATTGCCAAATTTTATCTTTTAGACAAGTCGGATCCGGATCTCCATCCGCAACAGTGAAGTTGGTTAGACCTTTAAGACATTCCTCTCGTGAGGCTCCATAAGGATAGCGAGCCTCGTAGAGAGATAACATATTGTCAACGGAGTACGAATCATGCAGTAGGTGTAAATCCCAAAAATCTTTCTTGCGCCCACCATTGGCAATGACCTCCATCTTCATAGCGACAATGTCATCTATTGCCGCCATACGAATTGAGTCATGCACTTCGATAGGACGAATGAAAGTATCGGTATAATAAAGATCAAGTTTAACAGACTCGTCTTTACTATTACCAACAAGGTATGATGTTCCAAAGCCTACAAGGTCACCGCACTCACCCTTGCAATATGGAAACTCTTGTCGCAAGATATCTTGTAACTTGTGAAAGTCTATTGATCGATACTCTGCATCGGTAAAGAGGTCAATATCATCGGACATACGATGCCCATAGCGCAGTGAAAGCGAAGTCCCGCCAACAAGCCTGAATGGAGCGAGTTCCTCGATCTGCATTAGGCGTTCCAATGTGGACTTTAAGACAGGCTTCACTGTTTGATAATGTAAACTCTTAGCTTTCATATTGCAGATACTCTTTTAAGTTCTTTCTAATGATAGTTTCAAAGGGCGATTTCGGGGAGAT
>CAYTLU010000401.1:0-5001 GCA_964438665.1 uncultured Bacteroides sp. | reverse complement strand
GTTCGTTTTATTTGGTTTCTTTGTCGGTTTTTTCGTCTTCCGACATTGCAAAGTTACGCACATTTTATCTTTCCAAATAATTTCCAAGTTAATTTGTGTTAAAATGATTACGGTGTTGTTACAGTTGTGTGTAATGCGCTGCTATCCAACATATATGAATTTTTAAATTTATGTGTCATTATTGTTACATCGCGCAACATTTGTGATTACAAAGCATCCCGAATCACCACGAATGGGGCATTCTTGTCCGCTCCGGGTCATCGGCGTCGCCAACGGTGAGGCCGCACGTTGTTTTTCTTCGAGATGGTCTCGTTATTATGTTTCACAACCCTGTACAACCCTCCATTGACAATGCGATCAGACCGGTCAGGCCGGTCGGTCAGGACAGGGCTGTCGGGGCTTCCGGATAGCGGCCGTTCCCTTGATTGCGGGATTCATAGTCAATGACTTTTAATATCAGGCTGTCGGAAGTGTGGGTAACATAGGCTTTGTCCGATACTTTTACAGAAAGGAAGTCGTAGTAATGTTTATCGGCATCAGAAAGAAGGGCATAGTCAATGACCGCCAAAGAGTCCAATGCTTCTTTGGGTGAGGTGGACGCCAGTTCCTCCACAGCGGTAAGACGCGTGTCGGAGATCCTGTCGGAGCAGCAGGCAACGATCAGAGATAGTGTTAATATAGATAATATGCGAATAGTCATTGTTCAGAAATATATCCGAGGATAAAGCCCCCGATTGCATCGGGCGTTTGTTGCTCTGTGCAAAATTAATGATAATATTCGATGAAAAAAATACCCCCACCTTTCCCCGATCCGGTAGGGGCGAGGCACGCCTCGCCCGCCACACCATCAGGCATTTCCGGCACACTATGCCCGCATTGGATGGAGGTCGAGGCGTGCCTCACCCCCTGCCAAATGAGATGGATGGAGGGGATAACGGCGCCGGGATGACCGAATTGCGGAATAAAAAAATGTCCGCCGCTCTCTTCCAGCAGAGAACATCGGACTAAAGCCAAAAGGCATGATCTGTGATTCTAAATGTAGTTGTCTTACAGCAATCTTAGTGTAGAGATTTATATCATACTTACTTAAATTACACTTAAATTGCTCAAGTCACTCTGTCATCACGACAATCATCAACCAATTTCGTTGCCTGGCCTTAGGTCCTTAAATTGTTTTTCGCGTAAAATTTTATCAGTCCAAGGATTGCAACCGTGTAATTCTACTGCAAATGTACAACATTTTTTCTTTTATTCCGCATCATTTCAAAACAAAATCACAACAAATCGCCGTTTTAACTTGCATTCTTCTTGTTTTAAACATTTTTAACATCGCTGCCGGTCGTCCCAAAGACAACCTTCAACTAGATATACTCCACTCCGGAGGTCAGCAATGCCACCATATCCTGGCGCGATTTGATATAAATCTCATTCTGCGTATAGTCTATAAGCCCCTTCGCTTTCATCGACTCCAATGTTGAAATGAATGATGATCGCTGAACCCCGAACAATGAATATAGGTCGCGCTGACGGCATGTCAGCGTTATATCCTCGCCGCCGCGCTGCGTAAGAGCCACTATCCAGAGCGCAATCCGCTCTTCCTGTGTGCCGGTGGTCAGCGCCAACACGCCATAAACAGCCTTCTGTGCATTGACCGACAGCATATTAAGGTAATTAAACAAAAATACGGCATCCGAATTCAATAGCTTGACATAATCCATCTTGGAGATCTGAAGTATGCCGGTAGATTCTAGCGCTGTAGCCGCACACGGATATGCCGTGGCGCGGCCGAACAAGCAATCCGGAGCTATCACTGCCGGCCTGTTCAATGTTTGCGAAACGCGGAATCGGCCATCACTGTTGGTTATCGAAATCCGCGCACTCCCCGAAATGACAAACTTGATATGCGTACACACATCGCCGGCATTGACAATTTTTTCCCCTTTTAGATATTTCAAAAAATGAAACTTCGTACATCCCACAATTTCCGAGAGTTTAGCATAACTGACTCCTTTAAATAGAGGCAACTCCATTAATACTTCATACATCGATTCCATAACTTCCTTTTTTCCTTGAGAATGCCCCCTTTTAATAAAAACGCGGCATTACAATAATTGTTTTACTTATTAATTTTTATTTTTATAGTATAATTGTATCGAATTTATAGTGTTCTGCCAGGCAATATATGCAGCCGGCCCCACCGATGCTATCGGATTGAGATAGGTCAAGGAGAGCCAGATGGCAAGGACGGTGTTTTTCTGACCGAGACCCTGCGCCCCGGATATGCGGTCGCCATACCCTCGGCCGATTCTGCGCCCTATCCAAAACTGAAGTCCGCAGACCGCACCCGCTGCCAATGCCAGCACGATTATCTCCGCAATCTTGTCGGCAGGCTCAGCCATGATGAAACTGACCGACTTCCCGACAACGATGAATAGCGACAAGGCCCAGATGTAGAATGACACCGACTGCCGCGATCCGACCTGATGATGAACCCCCGGAGCAATCGCCCTGACTATGAACGCCAGCGCCAATGGTCCGATTATGAGCGGAGCTACGTGTCCCATAATTCCCAACGATGCTGCCACGATATCCACATCGCCAGGACCGATCCACGCCAAAAGCATGGGAGCCGTCAACGCTACCGCCACATTGCTGATCAGCGAATAGGTCACCAGCTTGGGCACACTGCCGCCAAGCATTCCTGTGACCACCGGCGCAGCCGTTGCTGTCGGGCAGAATACGCAGATAAACACGCCTTGCGCAACATCTTCGCTCAGAGGCATCAGGACCGCATACAGACCGATAGCACCCGCCACTTGCACCGCCAACAGCCATCCCATCATGCCCGACAGCCCGAATTCCCGGGGATTTATACGGCAAAACGTGATGAACAGCATAACAAATATCAGGTATGGTGTCAGAAATGTCACATACGATATATAGCTATGGAAAAATATGCCGCTGAGCATAGCCGCCGGAAGCATCCAGGGCTTAAGCCTCTGCCTGATCTCACCTGCCTTATAAATACGTCTATTCATTTGCGAGTGCAAAAATACAATTTTTTTTGTCTTCTCGGCTTTATTTCCGTATTTTTGCAAGCAACACATGGCCAAAACCCTGAAAATATTACGGATTGTGGTGTCGTTGATTGTATTCGCAATCCTCGGCATCGGCATGGCATGGCCCGCTTGGTGCATTCCGGGCGTTTTCGACTGGCTCAATAAAATTCAACTCGGATGGGCTGTAACAGCGATGTCGCTCACCATTTTCGCAACATGGATGATCCTCACGCTTGTTTTCGGCCGCATCTACTGCTCATCGGTGTGTCCGGTGGGGACGCTGATGGACGTCTCTTCGCGCGGACACCGCATCTTCTCCCGCCGCGCCCGCCGGAGCGTTTATCGCTACTCCCCGCCTAACAATCTGGCGCGCTACCTGTCGCTGGCGCTGATGGTGGGGTGCGGAATCATCGGATTCACCCTGATTCCGAGCATTATTGACCCGATGAGCGCGTTCCATCGTATTTGCAACGACTTCATCAATCCGCTGCTCAATTGGACGGCAAAGCTGCCCGCTTCGATCGGAATCGCCGATGACGATGCCCGATTTGTAGTCTCCGTCTCGGTCGTATCATCAATCGTGGCATCAACCCTCTTCATCATGGTTATTCTCGTTGCGGCATGGTCGGGGCGAACGCTCTGCAACACGGTTTGTCCTATTGGTGCCGTGCTGGGGCTTGTCAGCCGATATTCCATTTTCCAGATAAATATCGACACCGACAAATGCACCCAATGCCGACGCTGCGAATACGTGTGCCGCGCCCACTGCATCAACCTTTCTGACCATGTTGTTGACACATCCCGATGTGTCAACTGCTTCAGTTGCCTGACTGTGTGCGACAACAATGCCATACGCTACACCACCGACCGCAAACGGCTCTCCCAGCCGCTGATGCAGCGCATTTCCGGCATTGCAAAGAGTCCCGAAACCGAAACTTCGATGACCGGAACGGACAATAATGCCAATCCCGATAGCAAACCAATGAACACGAAATCATAATGAAACAGTATCTCGACCTTCTTCGCCACATAATGGAGAACGGCACAGACAAAAGCGACCGAACCGGAACAGGCACCCGCAGCGTATTCGGCTATCAGATGCGCTTCGATATGGCCGATGGATTCCCATTGCTGACAACGAAAAAGCTCCATTTGCGCTCTATCATCCACGAACTGCTGTGGTTTCTTAAAGGTGACACCAACGTCCGCTATCTTCAGGACAACGGCGTGCGCATCTGGAACGAATGGGCTGATGAAAACGGAGATCTCGGTCATGTCTATGGATTCCAGTGGCGGTCATGGCCCGACTATGATGGAGGATTCATTGACCAGATAACAAACGCTGTCAACACCATCAGAAACAATCCGGATTCGCGCCGCATAATTGTTAGCGCATGGAATGTCGCCGACATTGACCGGATGAAACTCCCGCCATGCCACGCGCTTTTCCAGTTCTACGTTGCCGGCGGACGGCTCTCGCTCCAGCTCTATCAGCGGTCGGCCGACTGCTTTCTCGGCGTGCCGTTCAACATCGCCTCCTACGCCTTGCTTCTGCTGATGACCGCACAGGTCACCGGTCTGCAGCCGGGCGAGTTCATACACACTCTCGGCGATGCACACATCTACACGAACCATTTCGAACAGGTCGGCCTGCAGCTCGAACGCACACCTCGCAAATTGCCTGAAATGCGTCTCAACCCCGATGTCAAGAACATTTTCGGGTTCTCCTATGATGATTTCACCCTCGAAGGCTACAACCCGCTGCCACACATCGCCGGCAAAGTCTCGGTCTGAATAACTCTGTTTTGTTTGACACCTCACAACCATACACACCCATGCCCGACGTCAGCATCATAGCGATAGTGGCCCGCGATGGCGCGATAGGCCGCGGCGGCGACCAACCGTTTCACATCCGCGACGACTTCCGCCGATTCAAAGCCCT
>CAYTLU010000400.1:0-4679 GCA_964438665.1 uncultured Bacteroides sp. | reverse complement strand
TAGGTAGAAACTCCACCAACTGAGCGAAAACATATTTTCCTTGATTCATAACGATTTGAAAGATTTCCGCAAAAATATAATTTCAAAAGTACGGAATCAAAAAATCGATATATATCATTGAAATACAAACATTTCAAAGAGTCTAAACCAAATTAAACGGAACAGTAGTGATTCAAAATTCAAAATTCAAAATTGAGTGGTGAGGTCTTTACGGATTCAAAATTCCGAGATGCCTTTGATTGCGTTCCTCGGAGCGACGCAACAGCGGAGCGACCAAGTCCCCCGCCTTAGGCGGGGGAACGAGGGGGTGGGTCAAATTTATAAACGCGGCTATGCCGCGAAAGTTGAGACCGTCGGCAATGTAAATACGCTCGCTCACTCGATACGGTGCATATTCTAAATATTGGGCAGGATTTGACCGCTCGCAGGCTATGCCATGCGAGTAGGAGGAAAAGCCGATGAAATCGGCTTAAAATTCAAAATTGAATTGCAGGCTTTTACGGGTTATAATTCCGAATCCGAAAATGGGATGACAAGATAACTTCGTTTGCTTTGCACGGAGCGACGCGACGGCGGCGCGACCCAAACCCCTGTCCGTTCCGGCTAACCGACATTAAGGCGTGTAATAACGGGCAACGCTGCGGTGTTGTTTGTTATTACACGCCTTCTCTCTTATATCCCCGTATAATTCGAGGGAGTCAAAGCCCGCAACTCCTCGCGCACCTGCTCCGAAACATCGAGCGTCGATATGAACGTCTCGATAGTTTGCTCGGTAACATGCGCATTGGTTCGCGTCAAGGCTTTCAACGCCTCGTAAGGTTTGGGGTAACCTTCGCGCCGCAGAATGGTCTGTATGCCCTCGGCGACGACAGCCCAGTTGCGCTCCAAATCGCGGTCTATAGCCTCGCGGTTGAGCAGAAGTTTGTCCAAACCCTTCGCGAGCGACGCTATGGCTATCATCGTATGCGCAACGGGTACGCCCACATTGCGCAGCACGGTCGAATCGGTCAGGTCGCGCTGCAAACGCGACAGGGGCAGTTTAGCCGACAGATGCCCGTAAAGCGCCGCTGCAACGCCCAAGTTACCCTCGGCATTCTCAAAGTCTATGGGATTGACTTTGTGGGGCATGGCGCTCGAACCTACCTCGCCCTCGCGGATACGCTGCTTGAAATATTCCATCGAGATGTAGAGCCACATGTCGCGGCTCAAATCGAGCAATATGGTGCCTATGCGTCGCAGGGCGTCGAAGAGCGCGGCAAGGTTGTCGTAATGTTCTATCTGCGTGGTATATTGCGAGCGCGTCAAACCTAAGGTCACATTTACGAAGTCATCGGCGAAAGCCTTCCAATCTATGTCGGGATAAGCCGCATGGTGGGCGTTGAAGTTGCCCGTCGCACCGCCGAACTTGGCGGAGTAAGGCACTGCCGCCAGCTGCTCGGTCTGCGCCTGCAAACGCTCGACGAAGACCCTTATTTCCTTGCCCAATCGCGTGGGCGACGCAGGCTGCCCGTGCGTATGCGCCAACATGGGAACATCGTCCCACTCCGAGGCAAGGTCCGACAACTGCATCGTAAGTTTCTCGACGGCAGGCACTACGACCTCCGCAACGGCGTTGCGAAGCGATATGGGTATTGCCGTGTTGTTTATGTCCTGCGACGTGAGTCCGAAATGTATGAACTCCGTCGCGGCACCCAAACCGAGCGGCGCGACCTGCTCCTTTATATAATATTCCACGGCTTTGACGTCGTGATTCGTCGTGCGTTCTATTTCCTTCACGCGGCGGGCGTCTTCGTCAGTGAAATCGAGGTATATGCGGCGCATACGCTCGCACGTTGCATCTGAAACCGCGGCGAGTTGCGGCAGAGGTACGCGGCAGAGGGCTATGAAATACTCCACCTCGACAAAGATACGGTAACGAATTAAAGCCGCCTCCGAGAAATAAGCGGCAAGGGGTTCGGTCACACGGCGATAACGCCCGTCTACCGGCGAAATGGCATTGAGTTCGTTGAGCATAACAGACTTTTTGACACGCCAAAGATAATGAATAATTCCCAACTGCCATAATCGGCGGAGCGATTTGTCGCTTTGGGTTGAAATATGTTCCGAAAGGGCTTTTATCTATCCTCAAAGCGAAACGGCACGCATTTTGCAAAATAAAATCACAGCTGCACCGTTATAGTAGTAACGATACAGTGAGGTTTCTTCATTTATTTAAGTTTGGGTTAGTAGTTTAGGAAAGTTTTTCCTTTCCGAAGACGGGAGGCAGTCGAGAGATTCCCTCCCGTTTTTTTGCAAATTCAAAATTCAAAATTCAAAATTCAAAATTGATTGTGAGGTTATTACGGATTAAAATTGATTGCTTCCCTCGGAGCGACGCACCGGCGTCGCGACCAACTTCCCCCGCCTAAGGCGGGGTAACGAGGGGGTGGGTCAAATTTATAAACGCGGCTATGCCGCGAAAAGCGAGACCGTCAATGCTGCGCAACCGCTTTTCACCTTAAAACGAATAAGAATCCGAGCATGATTCCTGCCCTATTCCCCCGCCTTAGGCGGGGGAACGAGGGGGGTGGGTCAAATTTATAAAGCGGTCTCCGACCGCCAACTACAACCGTCGATGCCGCACGACCGTTCATCACCCTAAATCAAGTGAATATCAGGGATTGTATTTTGTTAAAACGTTAATCCGAGAGTAACAGGGACATACATCTCCGACAGCGACACCCTGCGCCGCAGCATGGTTCTGTAACCGACGCGCAGCGCCAATCCGCAATGCCGCGACACGCGCCACTGCACGCGCAAGCCTGCATTGAGTTCCGCACCCTCGGCTATTTCGTCGTTGTCGAAGCCCACGAACCATGTGTTGAGACACAGTCCCGCCGCCGCATCCAACTCTATCGCCCAGCGCGAACGCTTCACGACGAAAGTGCCGACATCGACATGCGGCGTCAGAAAACTGCGTTTGACCCAGTCGTCGTGCACCATCGTGCGGGGGTAGTAGCGGTTGTAAAGGTAATCGACGCCCACACCTGCGAAAAAGTACTGCCCTATTCTGATGCCGTGACGCGTCGAGACAATCAGCGCCGAAGCCGAACTCCCCAAAACGGCAGCCCCCATGCCCACGGCGAATGTACCGTCGTACGACACCTTCGCACGGCGCCACATCCAACGGTCGGCGTCGCGACCCGACGTCTGCGCCGCGGCGGCAAACGTCGCAAGGCACAACACTATGGAGACAATGAACTTGCGCATAAAACGTCTTTCGTTTCCACAAAGATAAGAAAGTTTATGCCAAATATTCAATTTCACGGCAGATGCCGCTCGCGCAAACTCCCGCAGACATTAACTTTTTGGCGCAATCCCCTCGCGTAGAGTTGTTCAATACGAATTTATTTTTTACTTTTGTCGTGTCAAGAAATTGACAAACATATTGTAGAAAGTGTTTTCGCACTGTCCTTCAAAGAAAATGTGGAAGTTTTCAAAAGTGACACGGACAACGAACAACACTCATTCCTTGTTTAGACTGTGGTAAAATGCAGGAAACTTGCATCCATCCCACGTCTATTCGAGTGTGGGGTATTGCATCGTTTATCGTCACTTGGGTCTTTCCACAACCTTCTTTGGGATTAACGAAATTCGACTCCACACTTTCTGTTGGGTAAATAGTCGGGGAGGAGTCGCTCGACGACAAAAATTTAAGTTCTATGTTATTATTTTACAAAAAGAAGAAGTCTCAGAGACATTTTCTTTGGACGATGTTGTGCTGCATCGTTGCAATCGTCTGCGCGCCGGCGTCTGCCGCCGTACGCTCCGAAATGCATGGCTCCAAAACGAATGAGCGCGTAAAAGCCAACGATTACGACGTCTATAAACTCGTATTCTATGGTGGAGAAGACGCCGAAGTATTCGTATCGGGCGACGGGGACACCGATTTGGATTTGTTTATCTACGACAACAACGGTAACCTCATAGACTCGGATACGGACTA
Organism: uncultured Bacteroides sp.; assembly: GCA_964438665.1. Lineage (GTDB taxonomy): Bacteria > Bacteroidota > Bacteroidia > Bacteroidales > Muribaculaceae > Paramuribaculum. The sequence goes on along the minus strand of CAYTLU010000400.1, from coordinate 694 downwards.
CACCGACGATTGCTATGCTTCGTGGCATCCAATATGGACAGGCACTTTTCTGATAAAAATCGTGAACCACGGAAACGTCTACAACAATTACACTATGTGGACGAACTAACAGTGTAGTTGCGATGTATATTTTATCATCCGCCGCACATTTGGCGCATTTCTTCCACAAAGCCAATGAAAATGGGTGGTTAGACAAACCGTGGTTTTGGATTGTAGCAGCCATAATAGTTATAGTATATATAGGCACTCAATTGGAAGAATGGACTAAACCAAAAAACAAATAAATAACTCGACTCAAACCATCTTATGAAAGCAAACGCATTACTTGTAATAATATCCGTACTCCTGCCCTTCGTGGGCTATATCATGTTTTTCGTAAAGAAAGACGAAGTGCCGGAAGCGGCGAAGACATATCTTTATGCCGCCATAGGAGGTTCGATATGCGGCATATTATTTATGCTGTAATGGGGGAATAGGCTATTATATACGATTTTACACTAACGGTATTGTAGAGCGAGTCAAAATTTGCATTTTGACTCGCTCTCTTTAAGGCGCGGCGAATTTATATGCCAATTGCAATACAAAGGGGTCACCTGTCGGCGACCCCTTTGCATTGCAATATTGCTAAAAGCCTTTCTATGGGCAGGAGGGCTTATTTGCGGTAAACCTTCTTGTAGCCGTAGATAGCCTCGTC
>CAYTLU010000399.1:0-2996 GCA_964438665.1 uncultured Bacteroides sp. | reverse complement strand
TGGATAAATGACTCAATCCAATCAGTATTTGGCAATCCTTGCACTTTTGAAAGTAGAGCGATGACTTGCGTTAGCATACCGAGTTCTACTTCATTAAGTTGAAGTTTGTAAATAGATGTGTTTTTATCGGCATATCCATATTCCTTTCTACGACCTATGTGTGTTTCAATTACTTCAATGTCTGGTCTGGATCCCTCGATAAATCTCACGTCGGTTCTTATCGTGTTTAATGATGTAACCGGAGGAAATCCCTCTTCAACTAATTTTTTGTTTACGGCATCTTTAAGCTCGACCATAGAGTAACCGCCTTGCCTGAGGCAGCCATCCAATACTTGATAACGAATGTCAGAACTCTTTGTATTTGGCATAATACTAATAATTTATTTGCAAAGTTAGAACTTTTTTTGATAAGTTCAAATAGACTGAACATTTTTTTACTTACTTTGCAAATGAATTCAGAATCAATCATGAGTTAGGCTATGGAAATGAAATCTCTCCCCACCTATGAAGAAGTGCAGAAACTTTTCGACGATTATGTGGAAAAGAAAGCAGCTTCCCCCTCCATTGCTCATATGGATACGTCGGAATCATCTTCCAATTTATCTATTCCAGCAACGGAGGAGAATCCCGCTGTCAGTGCCTTTGACGAACTCATGGCACTCACCGGCCTTGACAAGGTCAAGGATGCGGTGAAGTGCGAGATAAACTATCATCGGATTATGAGACTGCGCCGCCAGGCCGGCAGGAAGACTCCAAAGCGGCTCATGAATATACTTCTGACCGGTAATCCCGGCACCGGCAAGACCACCGTGGCACGTCTGATAGGCAAAATTTTCAAGGAAGAAGGAATATTGCACCGCGGTCACTGCATAGAAACATCACGTGCCCAAATCGTGGGCAAATGGATTGGCGAGACCGAACAAAAGACCTCTGAATTAATAGACTCAGCCAGGGGCGGAATACTTTTCATCGACGAGATATACAATCTGGTTGAGTTTGATAGCAACCAAATCTCTCAGCGTGATTTCGGAATGAAGGCAATCGATACGCTTATGCCAATTTTAAGCAATCCGGATTCCGACGTAATAGTGATTGGCGCAGGTTACACGTCCTCTATCAAGACATTCCTTCAAGCAAACCCCGGCCTGGCATCTCGTTTTCCCCTAGTATTGGAATTTGAGGACTTCTCTGTAGAACAACTGATGGAGATTGCTGGCAACGAATTGCGCAAGCATGATTTCACCCTTAGCCCGGAGGCTGAAACCGGGCTAAGGAATTTGTTGACAGAGGCTGTCAAAGTGAAAAACCACGGCAATGCCCGGCTCGTGATGACCATATTGGATAATCACATCATTCCAAACCTTTGCAACCGTCTTGCAAAAAATACTGACTTGGGTTCTATCGACATCGACCTTACGGGGTTGATTCTTCCGGAAGATTTGCCATCGTTACGCGCTTTGTTCCCTTTGCATGACATCAAGCGTCGCTCCATTGGATTTAATCATTAGGCGCAAGGTTCACATCACCTGAACTTATCTCATTATTATCGGGTCTTAACAAAAACACATCTTCATCATGAAAAAGATTCCTCAAAAATATCTGTACTCCACCAACCAAAGGGAAGCGCGCGCATTCATGCGTCAATGCCTCGCCTCAGGCATGACCGTAAAGGATATGGCGGCACAGCTCACGGCAAAATACCGCACATCCGGTGCTACCGTGAGGGAGCATCTCGGCAAACTCCTTTCCATCATATACGATTTCGATTCACCGAAAACCGCCCGTCAATGCGCAAGGACTTTCGGGCTTAGCCTTGTTGACGGGCTCTCTGTGAGTGAAAGCGTGTACATCGAGGGATATTCCGATGATGAGCAGATTTTCAAAAGAAAAGAGTTATCGAGCAACGTCACTTCATATATTCCAGTAGTCGACTCATTTCCCTCAAGCCGCTGGCCCTTGACGGTTGCACCATCGGCCTGCGACAACGTGCTTACTATCAGCAGCGATCACAACATATATGCGGTGATGGATGCAGACAATGAGTTGAATCTGTTCATACTGGAGCCATGTCCGAACGACATACTCATAGACGAGGAAGTCTTTGGCGATGAAGAGCCAATGTATTTCACCGAACATAGTCATTTTACATCTCCGGTATTTAGAATCAATCTGGCAAACCGCATCCTCGACCATTGCCTTGCTGAAATCGGATATCCGCATATCCCCGTGAAAAAGAAAGTGATCTTCACCGGCCATGAGGCTAATCTAATAAATTTGGATGACTACCGCAGTCACGACAGCTGGAAGAACGTGGAGGTGATTATGCTGAAATCTATTGTTCCCACATACGCCATCAACAAAAGCAGATGCATTCTGGATAAAGAGAGGGCACCTATGGATTTGAAGAATCAACTGCGTGAGATGCTTCTCTTCTCAATAAGCGCCACCGCAATACTTTATGAATCGGTGTGCAGAGAAAGGCTGACCCTGTCGGTGACAGCGAAAACGCTGTCTGCGCTCTGCAGAAGAAACTATATCTTTGTGTAAAACTTAATGGACAATTGATCGCCTAATATTTGCTTATTCCTGCTTATGTCAATAATGAAAACACTCACTTTATTTGTATTAGCTGCCATAGTGGCAGTTTCATGCGCCGGCAACCGTAATTCTTCATCAGCACCTGATGTGGGAAGATTTGACGACTTTTACAGTCTGATTTCATCGACCGTCTGCCAAGACGATTCCCTCCGGTTTGCATCTTTGTGCCGTTACCCCATAGTGCGTGAATATCCTCTTCGCGACATTGAAGACTCAGCTATGATGGCGGGATATTTTAACATCATCTTTGATGACTCTATAAAAAGAGTTCTTGGGGAAGCAACACCCGATGACTGGGGCGAGCTTGGATGGCGAGGGGCAACATTACATGATGGAGAATATCTTTGGTGCGATGAAAGATGTATCTATTCAATCAGATATATGTCTGAAAAGGAAAT
>CAYTLU010000398.1:0-3787 GCA_964438665.1 uncultured Bacteroides sp. | reverse complement strand
AGCTCCAATCAGAGTAACTATAATGATTACACCGATAAACGAGATTATCAAACCGGCGATTGCAAGACCTTTCTTCGGACGGAAAACACCGATTAAAGAAAAAATCACTCCGAGAACCCAAAGAACCCAATTAAGAACAGGAATCCAACTAAGCAAAAGGGCGATCAATGCTAACACACAACCGGCAGTCCCGAGACCATTGCCTTTCTTTTCTACTACTACAACATTTTCTACGTCTTCCATAACGACAATAATTGTTTGATTAAAAAATAAATTAATTGATTTGAAAAATACTATGATTCACAAAAATACAATTTTTCATTAATTTTTCCAAATAAGGCAATATTTTTTCACCGCGCAACCGCACACCGGCATCCCTACATCCTCAAAATCAACATATTGGTAGGGGCTAGGCATGCCTAGCCCGCCCCTCAACCTCCTCACCAAAACCCAATTTTTCTGGTTTTAATTTTATTTAACACAACAACTAATAAAATTCCTACTAAAATCTTTAGATTTGCAACCGACAAAACTATAACCATGATATAGCGATTACAATAAAACAACAACGCTTCCAACCAAATACAAATTATCGCAAAAAACTAATTCCCAAAAAAATCCCCCTAACAAACAATTTGGCCATCTCAAAAGCCATATTTTACTATTGACCTTATTTATTAACCAATTATTATTTATAAAACAAATCATTAAAAACATGAGAAAAATTTACTCACTATTTCTCGTGCTGTTGATGCTTCCAATGCTTGCAGTAGCCCAAATGAATATGGCCGTAGGCAAAACGCACAATGGTTCGAACTACAGCGGTTTAAGACAAGAATCACGTGTCATGATCCCTTTCTCTGCTGTTAATTTCACACAACCGACCCCGGAAACAGGAAAAGATTTCTCTGTCGGAATGTGGTTCAAAACAACCGGAATTTACACATACAACAATCCAAAAGTTGGTGTATTGCTCCGTTTAGGTACCGGTAACCACATGAATGTCAACGGCTCTTTATGGATTCACCAATATCCGGACGGAGAGCTCAAGATCTGTATGAACAACGACAACACCGGTGGCTTTACCGGCTACAGTTGGTCAACGGCTCAAGCAAACTGCGGCAAGTCGCTTGGCACTGCTTCATTAAATGAATGGCATTATCTTTTGCTCGTTTTCGATTCATCCAACCATAGATTAACCGCTTACCTTGATGGGACACAGACACTACAAGACACAAACGCACCGGCTATCGGCTATAAGTGGGATGATGGCGTATTCCAGGCTATTTGCCAAAGCTACTCGGGCCAACTCGATGAATTCCAACTGTTTGACGCAGCCCTTACATCGGCACAAGCTGCTACTGCTTACGTCAACGCCAAAGGCATTGACGGACTGTCTGCTCTGTTCACTTTTGATGAACTGAAAGAAGGCACAACCGGCCAATTTGCCAGCGTAGCAGGCTCAGTCTCTGATGCCGTTGCAACATTCCAAAACTGCTCATACAGTAATTATTGGGCTGAAGGTCTTGTCAATCTTTCTAGCGCAACCGAGGGTGACGCGGCTTTGTTTATGGGCCGTGAGATTCCGGTTACAGAGGCTAACATCACCATCCAACAGCCGACTGAAGGCGGTACGTTCAGCGTATCTGACGGAGAAAACACCTACACCTCTGATTTCACAACCATGACCGGCACGGAGCTGACGCTGAATGCTACTCCCGCCGATGGCTACCACCTTTTAGGCTTCTACACCGTTGACGGAGAGACACAAACCAAAATCGAAGGCAACACATTCACTCCGACAGCCGATGCCACTTTGACAGCTCGCTTCACCGCCGAAACATATACACTGACGGTGGAGAACGTACAGGAAATCCCCTACACCCTGACATATAACGGTGCTCCGGCCGACCTCTCAGCTATGCTTGGCGGCGGCGCGGAATACGTGCTGACTCTGACAGTGCCCGACAACAAGGTGCTTAACGCTGTTCGCCTTGGCGAAACAGTGCTCACACCAAACACCGACGGCCAATACACATTCACAATGTCGGCTAACGCAACGCTGACCATCGATGCACGCGCAAAAGCTCAGTACGCCGTGACTATCACCCAGCCGACTGAAGGCGGAACAATCAGCGCAAGCAACAATGGCGTGGCCGTAGTCTCAGGCGATGAAGTGCTTGAAGGCACAGTGCTCACTCTCAGCAACACTCCGGAAATCGGATATCTCTTCGCCAACTACACCGTTAACGGCAACGCAATCGAAGGCAACAGTGTGACAGTCAACAGTCCTGTCACTATCTCCGGCGAATTTGGAGAAGGCGTTGAATATTGCATTCCCGAGGGAAGGGCAACCCGCACCGACCGCGGCATTACATCTCTGACCGTAACTGAAAGCGGCAAAGGCAACACAGTCACCGTTACAGGTGGAGGTACAGCATATGCCCGCAATATTTATAAAGATGCGACCGGCACCATAGTGACAACCACCCCCGGAGCCACAATCACCATCAAAAACAACGGAACAGGCACATGGATGTCTAGCTACGTATATATCGACTTCAACAAAAACGGCGTGTTTGAGTTCGATCAGGCTGCTTGTGCAGGAGCTAACGTTGACGGAGAGCTCGTGAGCCACACCGGATTCAGCAATAACGCAAGCAATCCTACTGTAGCAAGCGATGGTTCTACTATAGACTGGAATAACTGTTTCAACATCACTCTTCCTACATTCGTTATTCCCGCTGATCTTGCTCCGGGCGACTACCGCATCCGCCACAAAATGGATTGGAACTGCGTAGATCCCTGCGGCCGACTTCGAGTAAATGGATATACCGATAACCTCATGGATGCCAACGGTGGTGGCGTCATCGACTTCACTATCCGAATCGAATCGAATGAGTATGAAACTCCGCGCACTATAACAGTTGCTTCTTCTAATGATGAACTCGGAACTGTGGCCATCACCAGCCCGGCTACCGATGAGAAATTCATTGAAACTACTCAAAAGGCTGTAACCGTAACTGCTACTCCGGCCGAAAACGCAGCATTCAGGAACTGGACCAACGACAATGACGAAGAAGTTTCTACCGAAGCCTCCTACACCTACACCGGCGAAGCTGACGTCACTCTGACAGCCAACTTCGGACACATGCTGAATGTGGAAGTTGCCGCAGGTGGCTCTATTGTATCGATCGTCAATGCTGAAACAAGCGAAGCCATTGCCAACCACTCGGTTGTTGATCCTAATACTCAGGTCATGGTGACAGTAACCCCGCCCGAAGGCAAGACTACAGTTGTCAGCGTCAACGATGAGGCAGGTATTGTCTGTGCAAATAATCTTTATGCATTCAGAATCAATGAAAACAGTAACGTCAGCTTCACTTTCGAGGATAAGGTTCTGAATCTTTCGATCAACGTTGCCGGTGAAGGCTCAGTTGAATGTTGGTCTGCATCTTCCGATGACTTCTACACTCCGATGGGATCTCCGATTCAGAACGGTGGCCGCATCGTCTTTGGCCAAGACATCCACTTCTGGGCAACACCGGCCGAAGGCAAGGATCTTACCGCTGTAAGCCTGACTACGAACGGCGAGACATTAGAACTCTCGCTCGATAACGAAGACTATTGGAAACTTGACGACGAATCCGGCAGATACTACATGCCTTGGACAGTAGAGGATTCAATTGAGATCTCATTCACATTCTCCGACAGCACTCAGGGCATCGGCCAAATCGGAATCGATCCCGCAAACGGGCCTGTTGAATACTACAATCTCCAGGGCGTA
>CAYTLU010000397.1:0-6098 GCA_964438665.1 uncultured Bacteroides sp. | reverse complement strand
CTTGAAGCTGACGGCGAGAGCGTGCGTAGCGCGACGGTGGCTTTCGATGGGGAGCGCAACACGCGCAATTCGGCGTGTGAAACGATCACGTTCACAGAAGCAGAGTCAGCTCCGTTGGCCGAATTTATAGAAAATCACGCGGCATCGCCGATAACCGTTATCTTTTATGGTGGCGGAGGGAAAAACCACCGTATGAAATTGAATCTGACCCAACGTGACGCTGTTAGAGCGACCTACGGACTTGTCAGCGCGGCGAACAAGGATAAGTTCTACCGGGCCGAAAAGGAACGGTTGCAACGCCAGTTGGAAATTGCACGCATGCAGTTGGCGAATGTTTCCGACAAATAAAGCCGGAGCGGTCTTCTCAAACAGCCCTGCTGATGTCAGAGGGCGGAATAACGAGTCAGTTTTGCCATCAGCAGTTCGCGCTGATAGCGGATATCGATAAATGACATCTGCGCATCGAGAAAATAATTATACTCGGTCAGGTAGTCAATCAACGTTATGTGTTGTGCAGCCAGAGCAACGTTGAGCAACCGCATGTTTTCGCCATCGCTCAACACATCGCGATACTGCGTCATCTCATTGTCAAGACGTTCGATCTGTCCGTAGATGGAGCGTATTTCCGCAAGAGAAGCTATCTCCACATTGTTGCGTTCGGCTTGCAAGGCAACTCTGCGGCTTGATATTTCAGCTGCCTTGTGCTTGTTGGAGAAGAAAGGCAATGTCAGGCCAATCTTAAAGCCATTGAAATGGTCGCCCATTTCATATTCATGATTGTAGCCTATTGTCAATCCGGGCAAACGGCTGCGCTTCAACACTTTTTCATTCAGCAACTCCGCCTGATCCATCGCTGCGGCATATTTTACGGAAGGATTGTTGCTCAAAGCATCGTTTTCATACGTTGCCTGAGGCAACAGGGCGGTGTTGGGGAAGCGGTCAAGACGGTCAACAAGACCGGAGACATCCTTGCCGCCGTTTAGCCCCTTCAATGTGCCGATAGCGGTCATATATTCAATCGAAGCCTCATTCAGACGGCGGTTGGCATTTATACGCGCTATCTTCAGTTTGTTGACATCCAATCTGGAAACATCGCCTGTCTCAGCACCGCGCGAATAGACGGCGGTCATTGAGTCAAGACGGCTTACCATTTGATTGAACAGATCGATTTTCTGCCGGGCATAAATCACATCCATTAAAGCGATCCGCACGTTGTAGCGCACATCAAATGCTTTTGCATCATTGAGATAGTCCATTGCAAGCGAAGTTGCGGCATTGGCCTTTGAACGCGCCGAGTAAACACCGGGCCAATCAAATGACTGAGACACATCGATGCCCCATTTATTGCCAATGCCTTTCTGCCCCCATTGGTGGCTGAACTCCACGTCAGGATCTTCAAGATTGTTTGACGAGGCAAGCGCGGCTTTCTCAGCCGAAGTCTGCATGCGGGTTGAATTCAATTCCGTGTTGTTGGCAATTATTTCATTGACAATTACGTCGATATCTGTCTGCGCCAAAGTCATTGAGTATGACAGGGCTACGAGAAATGTTGCAAGAGTGGATTTAAACATCTGTCTTAATTTTTTCGTTTGGAAAGATAGCAATAAAGAACAGGAACGACAAACAAGTTGAGCACCGTGGAGGTCAACAACCCGCCGAGAATCACCAATGCCATAGGCGACTGGATCTCATTTCCCGGCTCGCCGGCGCGCAATGCAAGCGGTATCAGAGCCAATGCAGATGTCAGCGCTGTCATTATGATTGGATTCAAACGATCGGTAGATCCGACTATAATCCTGTCCTTGAGCGGCATTCCTTCGTGTTCAAGAGCATTGTAGTGTGACATCAGCAGCATTCCGCCACGAGTGGCTATGCCCATGAGTGATATAAAGCCGATGATAGCGGGAATATTCAACTCGCTGCCGGTGATTGACAAGATCAATACGCCACCGATCAGAGCAAGCGGCATGTTGACGAGAATGACAAGCGATTGAGCCAGATTGCGGTATTCCTGCATCAGTAGGATAAAGATTACAAGCAGTGCGCCGAATGACGCCAATGCCAATGTGCGCGATGCTTCCGCCTCGCTTTCAAACTGTCCGCTATACTCGATGAAATAACTTTCAGGCAGCTCTATGCTTCGGGTTATGGTCTCGCGAATCTCATCGGCGGCTCCGCGCAGATCGCGTCCATCGACATTTGCCGACACAACAATCCGGCGGTTGACATTCTCGCGGTTGATGGTGTTCGGACCGGTGGTCGATATGATATCCGCCACATAGCTCAGCGGAATCTTCCCGACATTGGAATCAATCATGATATTTGACAGATCGGTCAGCCGGTCGCGTTCCGCCGGATCAACTTTCAACGTGACATCATAGGGAATGCCGCGGTCATAAACCTGCGATACGACCTCTCCGGAGATCATTGTCGATACGTAGGAAGCAAACTGTTCGTTAGTGATGCCATAGCGGGCAAGCATCTCGCGGCGCGGACGGATATCAATCTGCGGGCGTCCGATCTGCTGTTCGACATTGACATCTACAATGCCGTCAACCTCTCCGAGTTGTTTTTTTATCTGCATTGCCAGGCCGTGAAGCCGTTCGAGGTCACTGCCGAAAATCTTTATTGCAATCTGAGCCTCAGTGCCTGAAAGCATCGCATCTATGCGGTGGGATATAGGCTGCCCGATCTCTATGTTCGTTCCGGGAAGATGCGACAATTCTTCGCGCAGCTGGCGCACCATCTCCTCACGCGAACGATCTTTTAGAGTGTAGGGGGCTTCTATTTCCGAAGCATTTACGCCTAAGGAATGTTCATCCAGTTCGGCGCGTCCGGTTTTGCGTGCAACGGTTTTCACTTCCGGCATCGAGAGGATTATCTTTTCAGCCTGGCGTCCGATATTATCGCTCTCTTCAAGCGAGATTCCCGGCAGGGTGCTGACATTTATTGTCAAAGAACCTTCATTGAACGAGGGCAGAAATCCGCGTCCCAAATGGAAAATGCTGAAGACAGCTATAATAAACAATACGGCGATCGCCCCGATTGTAATACGTTTGTGTCGCATGACCAAAGCCAACGCTTTGCGGTAGGCATTGCCGATTTTGCGCGCAAGCCAGGGGTCGCGCTCGCTGCTGTCCTTTTCTTTCTTGCCGGCCAGAAGATAGCTGCAAAGAACCGGAGTAACGGTAAGGGCAACAATGGTCGAGGCCACCAAAGCCGTGATGAATGATATTCCCAAAGGAATTAGCATGCGTCCGCCTATGCCGCTGAGGAAGAACAACGGCAGGAAGCTGGCCACTATGATAAGGGTGGAATTGAGAATCGGCAGTCGGACCTCCTTCGAGGCTTCAAACACCACTGAAATAATGCTACTGCGTTCCGATTCGGGCAGCAGCCGGTTGCGGCGCAACCGCTTATAGACATTCTCCACATCGACAATGGCATCATCGACCAGCGATCCGATGGCGATTGCCATACCTCCGAGACTCATTGTGTTGATGGTCATCCCCAACCAGTTCAGGATAAGTATCGTAACGATCATGGATAGCGGCAATGCAACGACTGAGATCAGCGTTGTGCGGAAATTCATCAGAAAGAAGAAGAGCACGATGATGACAAACAGTGCGCCCTCCAGAAGCGATATTTGCAGGTTGGTGATAGCGTTTGAGATGAAATCGCTCTGACGGAAAATATCAGATGATATATTGACATCTTTCGGAAGCGATGCCGAAGTGTCATGCAGGACAGTTTCAATCGACTTTGTAAGGTCGATGGTGTTTGTCCGCGGTTGTTTTGTGACCGTCAGCAGCACGGCCGGCTTTGTCCGCTCCGATGCCAGCCCGAGTCGCGGGGTCTGCGGCCCGATCTCCACGGAAGCGATGTCGCCGAGAGTGACCACTCCGGATTCATCGCTGCGCACAACGCTTCTTGCCATCTCTGAGGGGGATGTGGTGTGGATGTCTGCTTTCACAAGATATTCATTGCCATAATCATACAGGACACCGCCCGATGTGTTCATGTTGAGATTGGCTACGGCCGCGCGCACCTCTTCGAGCGTGACATTAAGATGTTTCATGCGTTCGGGCCGGAGCTTTATCTGATATTCCGCTACATCTCCGCCAAGCACTGACACTTGCGACACGCCGCCCAAGGCCAGCAGACGAGGGGCGATCGTACGGTCGGCAATAGTCCGCAGATCGGTCATGGATGTGGTGCTGTCGGCAGTCAGTCCGATTATCATTATTTCGCCGAGGATCGATGATTGCGGCCCGAGGGTCGGAGTTCCGGCACCCGGCGGGAGTTGTCCGGCAACATTTGTCAGTTTTTCCGCTACGATCTGCCTGGCGCGGTAGGGATCAGCGCTCCAGTTAAATTCGACCCAAACCACAGAGAAGCCGGTTGCCGATGAAGAGCGCACGCGGCGCACATCGGTAGATCCGTTAAGGGCTGTTTCTATGGGGTAGGTGATCATTCGCTCCACCTCTTCCGGCGCCATGCCAGGGGCTTCGGTCATCACAACCACCGTGGGCGCATTCAAATCGGGGAATATGTCAACATCGGTTCGCAGCAAGGTGATGCAGCCCCATATTGTCAGCGTAGCTGTCGCAAGCAGGACGGCAACACGGTTGTTGAGCGAAAAACGGATTATTTTGTTAAGCACAGCAATGGGATATTAAAAATTTGATGATTGAAGTCTTGATTCATACCGGAGACGGGGGTTAACGATACAGGATGTATGATTTGCGATGCAGGCCATTGGATCAATGGTTGTGGGAGTGGCCTTCGGGAATCGCGCCGCTACTTTCTGCAAGCTTGACCATCATTGCGCCTTTTGTCACCAGCACATCACCTTCTGACAGTCCGGAGCGGATCTGTGTCATCGGGCCATTGGACTCTCCCGGGTCGATCTTCCGTTTCTCATAAGTGTGGTCGCCTTCCTTTATATAGACAAAATAGTTGCCTTGCTGTTCGGTGATCGCAACTGTCGGCACGACAATTGACGGCGTGCCGCTTTCACCGATCAGACATATATCAACATACGTGCCTGACGACAACGAGCCGTCATTGCGAAGCGTGAAATAGACCGGAATGAAACCGGATTGTGCAAGTGCATCGCCGGCGGCAACCTGAGTGCGCTTGCCGCCAAGAGAGTCTATCGAGATCCATTGATCGCCATAGGAGGTGCGGAAGTTGGCTGATGAGATTTGCGGAAGCATGCTGCGGTATCTTTCCGGAAGATCGGCTCTGAGGACAAGAGTGTTGCTCCGGCTCACAACGGCTATCGGCGCTCCGGCTTCAACATATTGGCCTGACGAGACCAGCAGCTGCGTCACCACTCCGGAGATGGGCGAACTAACCGCTCCTGATGCGCCGGGGCTGTAGGCGGCCTTGGCTGAATTGTAGGCGGCAAGAGCTTCGTCATATTCACGCCGCGTCACGATGCCTTCCTTCAATAGCGGTTCAAGGCGGTCGAGTTGACGTTTTGCATTGGCAACAGCCACCCGCGCAGATTCATTGGGATCTCCGCCCGATATTCTTTTTGCCGAAATGGATGCTACTGCCGACTGTGCGTTGACCGGCGATCCGACAATGAGATTTTTGGAAAGCGTTATAATGCCGGGGACAGTAGCGGTGATAGTGGCTTCATCGGTCGATGAGTTGATAATCCGGCCGGAAACGCGGATAATGTCATTAAACGGTGTGAGGCCGACGGTCTGTGTTTCGATGCCGAAATTCTTTGCATCATCCGGCTCTATAACGATTTCATCCTGACCGTGTTCGTGGGCAGCTTCGTTATGTTCGCCGTGTTCGTCATGTCCGTCATGATCATCGTGGCCTTTGTGTCCGCAGCTGATGGCTGACAAGCCGCAGATCATTGTCACTGATATGATTAAAATTTTATTCTTCATTTTTAATTGTGCATAAAAGATATTTGCACAAATATAAGACATCTTTTATGCAACCTAGTGGCGAATTTAGGTCGGGAATGAGGTCGAAGCATGCCTCGACCGTACCAAATGATGGAAAAAGGGCCGCCGGTGGGCGACCCTTTTGGTGAGTTATGGTTGGAGAATATCGGCTATTACGCCGACACT
>CAYTLU010000396.1:0-4229 GCA_964438665.1 uncultured Bacteroides sp. | reverse complement strand
GGAAACGGTTTCTTCATGCCTATCGGGGAGCATCCGCCACGGATATAGCCGGTCAGCGGCAGCAGCTCTTTCATCGGTATGAGGTCGGCTTTCTTAGCCCCGGCAACCTTGGCCGCTTTTTTCAGGTCGATTTCGCAGCATCCGGGCACAACACAGACAAAAAATCCGGCCCGCTCGCCATGAAGCACGAGAGTCTTGAACACTTGACGAATATCTTCTCCAAGCTCTTCTGCGATATGTCCGGCAGCAAGATTGTTTTCGTCAACAGTGTAGGGCACGAGTTTGTAGCTGATGCCGGCGCGGTCAAGCAACCGTGCGGCATTTGTCTTGTTGATAGCTTGTTTGTCTTTGTGTGCCATTTACGTGGATTGTATGGTGGTTGGATGCAAAGTTAAGAAAAATAATCGCATTTTTTCAAAAAACGCGAGGATGGGGCTGCGAGGCTTTTACAATTGGCTTGCTAATGGAGTGTCGGGTTGTGGCAAAAGAAAAAAATGTCTATTTTTGCAGAAATAATAATGATAAAATCAGAAGAGGATGAATATAGCTATAGTGGGCGCAAGCGGCGCAGTAGGGCAGGAGTTTCTACGAGTGCTTGAGGAACAGAATTTTCCGGTTGACGAGTTGACATTGTTCGGTTCAAGCCGCAGTGCCGGACGTGAATACATGTTTCGCGGCAAGGGATATAAGGTCAAGGAACTTCGTCATGGCGATGATTTCAAAGGCGTGGATATTGCTTTTACATCGGCCGGAGCAGGAGTGTCGAAAGAGTATGCGGATACAATCACCCGACATGGCGCGTTGATGATAGACAATTCCAGCGCATTCCGCATGGATGAGGATGTGCCGTTGGTGGTTCCGGAAGTTAACGGCGACGATGCGTTCAACACACCTCGCAATATAATAGCCAACCCTAACTGCACTACGATTCAGATGGTGGTTGCTTTGAAGCCGATCAATGATCTCAGTCCGATACGCCGTGTGCATGTGGCCACATATCAGGCAGCAAGCGGCGCCGGCGCGGCTGCGATGGACGAACTTGTCGGGCAGTATGCGCAGCTTCAGCGCGGAGAAGCCCCAACGGTTGAGAAATTTGCTTATCAGCTGGCATATAATGTCATCCCACAGGTGGATGTGTTTATGGATAACGGATACACGAAGGAGGAGATGAAGATGTATAATGAGACGAAGAAGATCATGCATGCTCCGACACTCGATGTCTCCGCCATGTGTGTTCGCGTTCCTGTGATGCGAGCCCACAGTGAGGCCGTATGGGTTGAAACCGAAAAGCCTCTTTCTCTCGATCAGGTGCGCAAAGCCTTTTCTTCGGCTGAGGGATTGGTAGTCATGGATAATCCGGCAGAGAAATCATATCCGATGCCTCTCGATATAGCCAATCGGAATCCGGTCTATGTGGGCCGTCTGCGTAAAGATCTGACAAATGACTGCGGCCTGACGTTCTGGATAGTAGGAGACCAGATAAAGAAAGGCGCGGCTTTGAATGCCGTGCAGATAGCCCAATATATCATAGCGCACAGAAAATAGCGCGTGTCGGAATCCGCCAAAAGCAAGACAAAAGCTTTTAGACGAATTTTCATAAAATGATTACAGCAGCATTGACAATCCCAGTGAGCAAACCACTTGTCACATCTCCGGTGGCAATCTTTCTCGTTGTGCTTGCTCTGATTCTGCTTGCTCCCATATCGCTTAAACGAGTCAAGATACCACATGTCATAGGCCTGATTGTGGCAGGTGTCGCCATTGGCCCATACGGACTTAATGTGCTATCCCGCGATATGAGTTTTGAGGTTTTCGGGCAGGTAGGCCTGTTCTATCTGATGTTTCTGGCAGGGGTGGAGATAGATATGTATCACCTGAAGAAGAATCTCAAACGCGGATTGGTGTTCGGACTGTTCACATTCACTATCCCGATGATAGTGGGAGTTCCGGCGGCGATGTTGCTTCTGGGGATGGACACGGTCACATCGCTGATGCTGGCCTCGATGTTTGCGGCACATACGCTGCTTGCCTATCCGATAGTGTCGCGATTCGGAATTACCAAGAATCCGGCGGTTATCATAGCCATCGCCGGCACGATATTTACCGTGCTTGGCTCACTGATGGTGCTGGCGGCATCGATCGGTGTGATCCGCGAAGGCGGTTTCAGCCCTCTGATGATATTGAAACTGGCGGCATCGCTTGCGATCTACTGTGTGGTCATAATCTACCTGTTCCCGCGTATGACCCGATGGTTTTTCAGGCATTTCAATGACGGGATATTGCAGTTTATCTATGTGCTTGTGCTTGTGTTTTTAGCAGCCCAAGCCGCTATGCTGATCAATATAGAGGGCGTTTTCGGTGCGTTTTTTGCAGGATTGGTGCTGAATCGGTTTATTCCGGGGCGATCACCGCTGATGTCGCGCATAGAATTTGTCGGGAATGCGATTTTCATTCCTTATTTCTTGATAGGAGTCGGGATGCTGATAAATGTCAGAGTGCTGACCTCCGGCTGGCAGACGCTTTATGTTGCGGCAGTTATGAGCGTGGTGGCGATGCTCGGGAAGTGGATTGCCGCATACGTGACGCAGCGGACATTTAAGATGCATTCATTAGATCGATCGATCCTTTATCAGCTTTCAAACGCACATACGGCTGTGGCATTGGCCGTTGTCATGATCGGTTTCAATGTCGGCGTATTTGATGAGTCGGTGCTTAACGGTACGGTGCTGATGATCCTTGTCACATGTACGGTGTCGTCCCTTGGCACATCTCGTGCGGCTTCCCGCCTAAAAGTCATGTCGCTGACCCATGAGGAAGTTGTCAAAGCGGATGATAGAGCAGAGACTGGTATTAGAACGCTGATACCGATCGTTAATCCGGTTACGGCTGCCGAACTGGTCAATCTGTCAATCATGATGGGCGATGGAAATAAGCTGAAGAACAAGATATATGCCCTGCATGTCAGGAGTGACAACACGCCGACATCTCGTGCTGTCGGAAAAAGCTCGCTGGATATGGCAGAGCAGGTGGCCTCCGCAATGGAGGTGAAGTTGAAGAGCATCGAACGCTATGACTTGAATTTCGTCACCGGAGTTCTGAATGCGATTGAGGAACGCGATATAAACGAAGTTGTTATCGGTCTGCACAGGCGCAGCAATGTTATAGATTCGTTTTTCGGCGACAAACTGACGCAGCTGTTAAAAGCCACTTTCCGAATGGTCATCATTTCCCGCTGTTTCATTCCAATCAACACGATGCGCCGTATTGTGGTGTCTGTGCCTGACAAGGCTCAGTTTGAGACCGGGTTTGCCCATTGGGTGAAGTCAATCGGCAATCTGACGCGTCAGCTCGGTTGTCGCGTTATATTCTGCTGCTCGTCAGAGACGCGCCGCTATATCGGAGCAGTGCTTCGCGCCGGTCGCTACGGAATCCGCTCTGAATACCGGCTTGTAGAGGAATGGGACGATTTCATATTGTTGTCCAACAAGATCCATGACGATGATCTGTTTGTCGTGATCAGTGCGCGAAGGGCCTCCGTGTCATTCACGTCCGATATGGATACGTTGCCCGAATTTTTGCGCAAGTATTTCTCACAGAACAATCTGCTTGTCATATATCCGGAGCAATTCGGAGAGGAAGCGCCGACCGGAGCTATTGCGGATACGATGTCGGCAGATGTCGAGACTGCGCCAATGTCTATATTGATAAGAGCGAAAAACGCCTACCGGAGCTGGCGTGCAGGCCGCCGCATGCCATCTCGCTCGGGCGATGAACGAGATATCGACATATAGGCGCAACGTAGCTTTTTCCGAAGCGTGTCACTTATATGTTTCTGTGATTTCGTAAAGGCGGGTGTAGAGCCGTCGGAGGGGATCGGTCAATTGTATGTCGCGGCGCGCCATGACTCTTTCTGCAATAGCGAAGAATTTGGAGATCGGAACATCGGTGAATCCTGTTGTGGCCGACCCTTCGCTGAATGAAGCCACGAAATTGCGCGGGAATCCCGTGCCGTGGATGTTTACTCCCACCCCGGTGACGGTTGCAGTGTTGAACATTGTATTGATTCCGGCTTTGGAGTGATCGCCCATGATGAGCCCGCAGAATTGCAATCCTGTGCGCAAAAAGCGGCGCGATGCATAATCCCACAGTTTTATCTCGGTGTAGTCGTTTTTGAGGTTTGATGCAACACATCCCGCGCCCAGGTTGCACCAAGATCCGATCACGGCATT
>CAYTLU010000395.1:0-2237 GCA_964438665.1 uncultured Bacteroides sp. | reverse complement strand
TGAAGACTCCAGATGGACAACCGGCAACCTCTCGAATCTCATCTATGCATCAGCTGCCTATCGGTTTTCGGCAACGAGCCGCATCAGCATAACGTATAACGGTCAGATAAACTCGGATAATGACCGGCAGAGTCACACATTTGGCACTCTGGGCGATTTCTTTAACCGCGTGGATTATAACGCCCCGATAGCGTTTCATAACATTGCCGTCAGATATGTGTCGCCGTTCGGCATGACTGTAGGCGGAGATTATACGGCCTATCGCGAGGATCGGACACAAAACATTTTCACTTTGCCTGATTACTCCAACTATGTGACGGCATCGAATATGCAGAATATCAACAAGTATCATGCCTATGTCGATCAAACACATGACATGAACGGTTGGCAATTCAGTTATGGCGTGGAATATCAACACTCAAACGACTATAGCCGGCAAACATACGTGACGCCGCCCCAATCCGGCTTTGACGGTAGATTAAAAGAAAATGTGGCGGATGCATACATCGGTTTGCGGCATAGTTTCCCTTGGGGGCTTTCATTCGATGCGTCCGTCAAAGGGGAGTATTTTCATAATGACTATCAGCACAGCTGGAATTTCATACCTCAGCTTGGCACAACATTCTACAAAACTCCCCGAAGCATTTTCCAGCTGAATTTCACAACGCAGAGAGTTTATCCATCTTATTGGGAGATGCATGGTGGCTCAGCCTATTTCAACGATTACAGCATGGTGGTCGGCAATCCGGCGTTGCAGCCATATATTGACTATTCCGGGCAGTTGTCTTATCTGTTCCGGCAGAAATACGTTGCCACTCTTTATATGCAGTATGGCGACAGGGCCACTGTTCAGTTGCCGTATCAATCGCCTGATGAACTGAAACTTATTTATCAGACCATCAACATGGACCACAAGCGGATTGTCGGGCTGAATCTCCATGTGCCTTTTAACATTGGCTATATCTGGAATGCCACCGCCACGGCAAACGTATTCAACCAACGTGAGAAAGCCGACAAGTTTCATGACATCAGTTTTGACAACCACAAATGGATATTCTATGGCGCATTAAGCAATTCAATCAAGTTTTCACGCGAATGTCCTCTATCGCTGTCGGTTGACGTCTCCTATATTTCGCCATCGTTGCAGGGCATAGCCGACATCTCGCCGCTTTGGAGAATCGATGCCGGTGTGAAATGGCAATTCGGCAAGAAACGCAGTTGCGAACTCGACTTGAAATTCGATGATGTTTTCAACACTTGGTCGCCCACGTTGACCATCAATCACGCCGGACAGGACTATCGCAAGAAAGTGCGGGACATGACCCGCAATCTCAACCTTACATTCATCTGGCGATTCAACGGCTTCAAACCCAAGGACACATCGGTTGACACATCGCGTTTCGGAACCGGAAAATAACCCTTCCCTTTCGGATTATTTAATTCAACCGACAGGTTTACTATATGAGCCTGTAGAAAAGACGCTTCTATTCTTCTACATGATTCTTTATTTCAACGGCCTCAAATTTATTTTTATCAAAATTAAGTTGCCACAGTTGGCCTGTTTTGGAGTCCATCATTAAGCACATCTTCCAACCCCCTCCAATGGTGGTAGTGGGCAAGAATACAAATCGTCCGTCATAAGATTGAGATTCATCGACAACAGGAAGATTAGAGTATTCTCGAAGATTTGACACTGTTGCGTCTTTTTTAACAATAATAAACCATACTTTTCCAGTGCGAGTATCTGCCTTAAGCAAAAGTTCATTATTCCATTCGGAAATAAGAATGTATCGTCGTGGAACATTACTAACATGAGTCGGAATTTCTGCAAAGGATGTTAACGACAGTAGCAGAAAACAAAAAAGTGAAAGTAGATGTTTCATTTGAAAAATCATTAACTTGGGTTTAAAGAAAATTAAGTAGCTGATACTTTAGTGATTAGCGATAAAAACATTAAATTTATAGAGCTAAAGTACAAACAAATGCTCTTATCGCTATGCTCACTAAAGACAAAATTACAAAAAAACTCCGTAAATATGCTCTTGAAAATAAAGAGCCGTGCTACCGCTATATATTAGCGGGGGGGGAAGGCACTCATATTCAGAAAATTTCGGATTGCCTGTACCAACTGTAAGCAATCATTTTGGCGGAGTCCGAGTCATTATAAAACGCACTGTTTTCCAGCGGCTTAACCAAAATGTCGTAAATAATGTCGTAAATGCGTCTCGTAAAAAAGT
>CAYTLU010000394.1:0-2940 GCA_964438665.1 uncultured Bacteroides sp. | reverse complement strand
CTTGCGATAGAGTTTCATAATGCCTTATACATTTCAAGAGTTGCTTGCCATACATCCGGACGGTTGAATCTCTCAAATACAAGAGGACGTGCTTCGGTGGCCATTTGCTTGCGCTGATTTTTATCAATATATAATTGTCTCATAGCTTGGTATAGTGCCTCCGGGTCTCGTTTCGGAATCACAATCCCATTTACTCCGTTTTGAATCGCATCAGTAGCGCCGTTAACATCACTGACGATGCAAGGCAGACTCATCGCGGACGCTTCAAGCACCACGTTCGGGAAGCCTTCTCGATAGCTTGGTAAAACAAATATATCTGATGCAGCTAAAAAAGGCCGCACGTCAGACTGTTCACCATGCTCAATAATCCGCTCGTTATGGCTTATTGTGGCAGATGTAATTTCACTAACAGGGTCAAGTCTTTCTTCACGAGCACCTACTAAATGGAGTTTTACATCATCATATTCCTTGCTCAACCGGTCGAACGCATCAACAAGTTCATTGACGCCCTTGTCGCCTACCAGACGGCCTACGAAGACAAAAGAAACGCCATTCCAACCTTTGCGAATCGTAGAGGCTTCGGCCATCACATCGGGCAACTCAGGATTAAAGTAGTTAATATCGACTCCATTTCCACTACCATTAAGGATTACTTTAAGTGGCTTATTTGTAATATGCTCACGGCGCACAACGTCGGCAACGCCATTGCTTTGAGGTATGACTTTTGTCGCACAAGCACATGCAATCTTCTCCATTGCAATGAGCAGACGCCGGAAGTTGCCAGCTGCTGTCTCAAAACGCAAGCCATTCACATTATAAATACGATGAGGCACTAGGGTAATCCAAGCTGCAAGGAGACCAAGCAGGGCTCCTTTAGGTGTATTGGCATGGACAATATCCGGGCGTTCTTTGCAGAAAAGTATAATTAATGAAATCAAGGATTTTAAATCATTGATTAGACTTATCTCACGGTGCATATCTATGTTGCGATATTGCACCCCTTCCTGCTCAGCAAGCCGCTGCAGATTACCTGTATCCTTGGCTACGAGAATCACATCCATCTCCTTGGCTAAGTATGCGATCTGTCCCTTAAGCAACCCAAGCGTCTGGCTGTGTGCGGTCATCCGGATTAACTTCCTCCGCTTCATAGCTGTAATGTTTTATCGAAATCTTTGTATATATTCAAATATTTGTGAAAGTCGAATTTTCCGCAGTCAACATTCCTTTTCATTTCTTCGAGTTGATTAGGAGGCATTGTAAGGGCTCGTGAGAGTGCCGCTTTAATTGCATCCTGGTCAAGCGAAGAAATAACGAAGCCATTGCTTCCATCGTTAAGATACTTGGAGAGGTTGCTGCTAAGATTGGTAATCGGCAGAGTACGCGATGTTATAGTTTCAACAAACTTCGTTGGGAATCCGGCTCGATTCGGGAGAGTATCCGGTCGCAAGAATATCTGGAAATCTGCTTCAATGAGTTTTTTTATTACCTCGTAGTGAGGACGACGGCCATTGAATGTGACATATTTACGATCAGTAGTATCGCCCCACATATTACTATATTGCTCCTCTGTTATGCCAATTATGTCAAATATAAATGGTACTGAGAGCGATGGCACAATTTCATCAAGTGATCTAAGAATTAAATCAAGGCGATCCTTTGCCGAGCCAGGCGAACCTGCATAAATCATCCTAATTTCGCCAGTGTGCCGTTCAGCTACTTGATGCCACTTTGATTGCTTAACATCTACAAGAGGCGGAAGTTCCAGTACATTTGCTCCGCGGTCACGATAATATTGAGCAAGATATGAGCTAATGCAAATCAATCCGTCAAGCTTCAGATGGGAAAAAGTCATACGACGCTTAATGTCGTAACCTTTTATTGCGCGAAAAATGCGGTTGCCGGAAGCTCCGTACCATTCTGTTATATCGGCAATAACTTTAATGCCTTTTCTATGGCAATATTGGGTGATACGTTCTATTGCAAATGCCGGATGGTTATAAAGGATTACTACTTGGGGTCGATAAAACTCTATTTCTGAAATCGCATAATCGTGACCGGTGAGGTATCGTAACCAGCCGCTGACAGATGTTGGATATGGATAATTCCGATACTCAAAACCATCGATAATCCCATCTTGAGCAATCGACTTGATCTGACGCGAAAGTCCGCAAAAACGGACAACGTAATCACACAGCTGAAGAAGCTTGGCCACGCCAAGCACCCTTTGGGCAGCGGCATTACCGTCAGGCATACAGAAGCCGCCGATGTAAAGAACTCGCTTCATTGTTGTGGATATCTATTATGAAGATTGAGCACTAATCTCTGCGGAAGATGTCACGAGTATAGACCTTGGAGGCTATATCATCGAGACTCGCGTCGTAGCGGTTGGCGACAATGGCTTGCGACTGTTCCTTGAATTTTGCGAGGTCGTTGACTACAAGGCTGCCGAAGAATGTAGTGCCGTCTTCAAGGGTCGGTTCGTAGATGATTACCTGTGCACCTTTAGCTTTGATGCGTTTCATTACACCTTGAATGGATGACTGGCGAAAGTTGTCGCTGTTCGATTTCATCGTGAGGCGATAGACGCCGATGGTGCATGGCACTTCTCCGGTGCGGTATTGCGCGTTTTCGCTGTACCAACCGGCCATGCGCAGGATTTGGTCGGCGATAAAGTCCTTGCGCGTGCGGTTGCTCTCGACAATGGCCGACATCATGTTCTGAGGCACCTCGGCATAGTTGGCTAAGAGCTGTTTGGTGTCTTTGGGCAGACAGTAACCACCGTAACCGAATGACGGATTATTGTAGTGCGTGCCGATGCGAGAGTCGAGACCGACGCCCTCGATGATGGCTTGCGAGTCAAGTCCTTTGACTTCTGCGTATGTATCAAGCTCGTTGAAATAGCTGACGCGCAGGGCAAGGTAGGTGTTGGCAAAGAGTTTC
>CAYTLU010000393.1:0-27524 GCA_964438665.1 uncultured Bacteroides sp. | reverse complement strand
GGCACGAATATTGCATTAACTTTGTAGTTGCCTATAAAACAGGGCGAATATTTGATTATGGAAAAATTTGACAAGATAAGCTATGCTCTTGGCTTGAGCATGGGAAACAATTTCCGCAGCAGCGGCATAGAAAAGATTGATATTAAAGATTTTGCCGACGGAGTTGCAGCGGTGTTCTCCGGAGAGAAGCCTAAAATGACTTATGATGAAGCGAAGGCTGAGATCCAAAGTTTCTTTATGGAAATGGAGAAGCGTCAGCAGGAAGCTAATTCGGCAATGGCAAAAGTCAATCAGGAGGCCGGCGAAGCGTTCCTGAAAGAGAACGGCATGCGCGAACAGGTGAAGACCACAGCGTCAGGATTGCAATATGAGGTGATTGAAGAAGGCAGCGGCGCGAGTCCGAAGCCGGCCGATGAAGTGACGGTGCATTACACCGGCAAGTTGATTGACGGCACGGTGTTTGACAGCTCTGTTGAGCGTGGCGCTCCGGCAACATTCGGTGTGACTCAGGTGATCCCCGGGTGGGTTGAGGCACTCCAGATGATGAAAGAGGGAGATAAGTGGCGTCTGTTCATTCCATCGAATCTTGCATACGGTCCGAATGGAGCCGGCGGCGTAATCGGCCCTAACGCGACACTGATCTTTGATGTGGAGCTGATCAAGGTTTTAGGTAAATAAGGCAAGATGTCAATAAAAGATATGACACGTCGAATCGTATTATCAATAGCTTGCATGGCGGTGGCTTTCGGGGTCATGGCCGGAGAACGCAAGCTCACACGAGCCGAAAGCGACTCGATTTCACATGCACTGGCAACCCTTTGGGGCGATTATCTAGTGAAAAAGGCGGCCAAAGACGGCGAAGCAGTCAGCGGCGAATATATGCGCGGCGTTCAGGAAGCGCTGAAACTTGCGCAGAAGAACGATGCCTATTTTGAAGGGCTGGAACAGGGCGTCATAATGGCCCAGCGGTTGCGACAGGTAGAGGAAGTGGGCGGTTTTAAGGTAGATATACCGAAATTCGCCTATGTGCTGACGCGTCTTGAAAAAGGCCGGCCAACCGGATTCAGTAAAGAATCGGCAGATCGCTATCTCAACTGGTTTATGGCCAAACGCGCCGATGAGCGGGAGATTGTTGAGGGCTCCGCTTTGTATCTGGAAAAAACAGCAAAGAAAGAAGGAGTTGTCAAGACTCAATCCGGCTTGCTGTTTGAGGTTGTGACCGAGGGCGAGGGCGAAAAGCCCGGACCAAACGATCTGGTGCTTGTCAGCTATGTAGGCAAGTTTATCAACGGAGAGGAGTTTAACCGCTCCGAAGATGCCAACGGCGTTGTCTTTGAACTCGAAGGCTTGATCCCCGGATTTAAAGAAGGGTTGCAGATGATGAAAAAGGGCGGGACATACCGTTTGCATATACCATCTGAGATCGGCTATGGCGAAGAGGGCGTGGAGGGAGTCATCCCTGGCGGTGCGGTCACGGTGTTTGAAGTCAATCTGATCGACCTGCGTCATCGTGATGCCGACGGCAAGATCATAGAGCCGGCAGCGGAACTCGCTCCGGCAGCTCCGGCAAAAGCCGAATGATGCGGCTGTCGATAAAAATCAAATAAACTAATTAAAAAAACATAACAACAGACAATCATGAAAAAAACAATTCTTTTAGCCGGAGCTGTTCTGGCTCTTGGATTCGTATCCTGCAATGGCAAGGGCGATTCTGCAAAAACGTTTGATGACTCGCTGTCATATTATCTCGGCAGTGTTCAGGGCATGAGCCTGAACCAGAATATCCAGCGTATGCCCCAGGAAGAACAGGACAAAGTGGATCGTGACGCATTCCTCCTTGGCTTGAAAACAGCTATGAACGCTGACACCACTCAGAATGACTATCTGACAGGTCTTCAGATGGGTGTGCAGATGATGGGGCAGGTTCTTCAGATGGAGAAAGCCGGCGTTAAATTCAACCGTGACGTATTTTTCGCAGAGTTCAAGAAAGCTTTCCTTGCCGATTCGGTCAACTCGGATGAGTTTGCCGCTGCCAATGAAAAGATGGGCCCGCTCTATGAAAAGGCAATGAACGCGATGATGGCAGAGCGCGCACGCCAGCAGGCAATCGAGCAGCAGAAAAGCCAGGAAAAATTTGAAGCAAACAAGGCAAAGGGAAAGAAATTCCTCGATGAGAAGATCAAGGCCGATAAGAGCATCAAGGTGACAGAGTCGGGTCTCGCATACAAGGTTACCAAGATGGGTAAGGGCGCAGTTGCAAAAGAAGGTGACAGAGTCAACGTGAAATATACCGGCAAAACTATTGACGGCAAAGAATTTGACTCATCAAAAGGCCAGGAAGTCGCATTCCCGACCAATGGTCTTATCAAAGGCTTCGGCGAAGCCCTCACTACGCTTCCGGCCGGAACAGTGGTGACACTTTATATTCCTGAAAATATCGCCTACGGCAGCCAGGGCACGCCTGACATCGAACCGGGATCAACACTCATTTTCGATGTTGAGATCGGCGAAGTGCAGGAGACTCCAACTGCCGCTCCCGCTGCAGGCAAGGCTGCTGCAAAACCGGTAAATGCGAAATAAACGAAATATTGTAAAATAGCATGGGTGCTACGGTCGGGACTGTCCCGACCGTGGCACGCTGTGTAAACATACAGTAATATGACAAAAGGGAAACATCCTAAACTTGTGGTGCTGACAGGCGCCGGCGTGAGTGCCGAGAGCGGAATTTCCACATTCCGCGACAGCGGAGGCTTGTGGGACAGATATCCGGTAATGGATGTTGCCAGCGCCGATGGTTTCGCCCGCAATCCGAAGCTGGTTCATGAGTTCTATAATACACGCCGCCGTGAATTGCTGAAAACGCAACCCAACGATGCCCACCGTGCATTGGCGGAGCTGGAGCGATGGTATGATGTGACCGTCATAACCCAGAATGTTGACAATCTTCATGAGCGGGCGGGGAGTTCAGACGTGCTTCATCTTCATGGCGAACTGATGAAGGTGCGCTCCATGACGCATCCCGAACGCGTCTATGAACTGACGGAAGATAATCCGGAGACAACTGTTGACACCCGCGACAGCTATGGCGATCCGGTGCGTCCGCATATCGTGTTTTTCCAGGAAGCCGTTCCTAATATAGACCCGGCGGCTGAAATCATGGAGACTGCGGATATAGTTGTCATAATCGGAACATCGATGGCGGTCTATCCCGCAGCCGGACTGATCCATTATGCGCGGCACGGCGTTCCGGTGTATTACATCGACCCTAATCCGGCGGCTGTTCCGGCCGGGGTGACAGTGTTTCGCACGACAGCAACCGAAGGCATGCGCCGACTGACAGAAATTTTATGTCACTCCCATGCGGATGAGACAGATTAAAAACAAACAACCATGAACAAGATTTTAATAACCGTGACTGTTGCCGCATTGTCAATTATGGGAATGCAGGCTCAGGAACTGAAAAACAATGCCGACTCACTCGGATATTTCATCGGCGGCTCTCAAGGAGCGAGCTTTAATAAGCAGAGTGCAGGACTTTTCGAGGGTGAGAAGTTGAAAAAATACCGCGATGATTATCTGAGCGGGTTCAAACAAGCGATTTTTGCAGATACGGCCAATACCGGACAACGCGACGGACAGCGCGCCGGAGAATTGATGCTTGACGAGATCATCAGGATGCGCAATGCCGGAATGCCTGTCAATCTGGATCTGTTCTACAAAACATTTGCCAAGTATTATACGGCGGCAGAGGTGTCGGAAGAAGAGGCATCCGTGCTGTTCAGCGAGCTTAGAACCCTCCTGGAGCCGATGCAGCGTTACTATACCAAAAAGCAGGAAGAAGAGGCTCAGCGCCGCAAGAATGCCGCCCAGGAGATGGCAGACCGAAATCTGGCTCTAGGAAAGGCGTTTATCGAAGATCTCAAAAAGGAAGACAAGGATGTTGTGACGACGGAATCAGGTCTTGTCTATAAGGTGAACAAGAAAGGTGTCGGTCCGAATGTCGGTCCGAAACAGCGGGCTGAGGTCCGTTACTCCGGAAGGCTTGTTGATGGCACACAGTTTGATTCGTCGGGCGACAAAACAGTCACGTTTAGTCCGGGTCAGGTGATCCGTGGTTTCGGCGAAGGGCTGATGCTGATGAACAAAGGCGCGAAATATACACTTTATATCCCGGCTGATCTGGCCTACGGCATGCAGGCTCCTCCGGTTATCGGCCCGGGGCAGACGCTGATATTTGAGGTAGAGGTGGTGGATGTGCTGCCTGAAACAGAAGGAACAGAAAAATAATAAATATACAAAAATGAAGACAAAATCATTATTTGCCGGCCTATTTATGGCGGCTCTGACAATTACATCATGCTCCAAAGGAGCAACAGAGGCAAAAGCTCCTGAAACATTCACCGATTCGGTCGCGATGTATCAAGGTATTTTCTCCGGTGCGCAGGCACTGGAAACTTATGCGAGCATGCCCGACAGCGTTAAAGCTAAATTTGACAAAGAAAAATTCCTCGCCGGAATCAAGCTGATTCTTGAAGCCGATACATCGCTCAACTTCCAGGACGGCATGCAGATGGGCATGCAGATGATGGGTGGCATCTATCAGGCCAAATCAGCAGGAATGGAGCTGAAATCCGATGTGCTTTTCGCTTATTTTGAGAAAATTTTCCGCGCTGACAGCGTCAACCATGCCGAAATGGAGAAAATGGGACCCGAGATGGAGAAGGTGATGCTTAAATATCAGGAAAAGATGCAGACCTATCAATATGACAAACAGCGCGAGATGGAAGCCCAGATGCAGCAGATCTATGAAAAGAATGTTGCTGAGGGAAAGAAATTCATGGAGACTCTGAAGAAAGACCCGGCTGTCAAAACAACCGAGAGCGGACTGGCCTATAAGGTTGAAAAGCAGGGTGACGGTGCGGTAGCAAAAGATGGCGATACGGTCAATGTGATCTACACCGGCAAGACCATTGATGGCAATGTGTTTGATTCTTCGGAAAATCAGGTTGTTCCGTTTGAAGTCGATCAGGTTGTTCCCGGATTTAAAGAAGCATTGAAGCTGTTCCCTGCCGGATCGAAAGTGACTCTCTACATTCCGCAGGAATTGGGCTATGGCATGGGTGGTTCGCGTGCTGTTGCTCCCGGAGCGACAATGGTCTTCGATATGGAAATAGTAGGGAAATAGACTTAAATTAGAATATATAGGCAACATCTATGAATAGTAGATTGTTAGCACATGTCAAGGCGATGGCCGCGGTTGTAATGACTGCGGTCATGTCGGCTTGTGGCGGAGGCGCGGATGCGTCCCACGATGCCGATTCGCTGTCGCATCCTGCTGATTTCTCCGATTCGCTCTCGTTGCGTTATGGAGCGCAATGGGGCGCGACACAGAATATCAATATCGCCATGCTTCCCGAGCCGGAATCTTCAAGTTTTGATAAGAAAGCATATATGGCGGGGTTGCGAAATGCGTTGAAGGCGGGATTGACGTCAGCGTCAGCACTCGAAGGGCTGTCGGAGGGCGTTACTATCGGAGAGCAGTTGGACAGTTATGACGCTATCGGGATTTATTTGCGTCGGGATATTGTGGCATCGGCTTTTTCCGAGCGTTTTCGAGGCGATACATTGTCGGCGGAGGCATCTGCCGCATATCAGGAAGCGTATGATATAAAGGTCTCAGCAGTGCAGAATATCATTTTGGAGAAACTGCGCACCGACCGCCGCAAGCAACTGATCATGAATCAGAAGATAGAGAGAGAAAATGTAGAGGCCGCCGATGCGTTTATCGATAAACTGACATCGGCCGATTCAACTGTTGTCAAGTGCGATTCCGGCCTGTTATATAAAATGCTCCGTAACGGCAAAGGGAAAAAGCCGGCCAAAGGGTCAACCGTCAAGCTGATCTACGGCATTAGCGGTCTGGATGGCCGGGTCATAGATTCCTCGCGGGGAGAATCAGTGGAGATTCCTCTGGATGACAGTTTGATACCCGGATTGTTTGAAGGTCTGCGCCTGATGTCAGAAGGCGGTAAGGCCAGATTTTATATTCCTTATTATCTGGGTTTCGGCCGAAATAATACGAGTGTCAGACCCGGAGAGATGATAATTGTTGAAGTAGAGCTTGTTGATGTCTTATGAGAGTTGCAGGTTATATAATAATATTGCTATCTGTTGCATTCGCGGCCGGATGTTCGGGCAGAGGCGGAAGTCAGCAGGTTGTTGATTCTGTTGCTGTTGACAGTTTGCGTGTCGAGTCAGTGATGGATAGTGCATCGGCCGATTCGCTTGCAATGCTTTTTGGCACGCTTGTCGGGAACGATGTGGCCAGGGAGAGAATCAATTCTGAAGAATTGTCATCGGGATTCAACGCCGATGACTACATGAAAGGCGTGAATGTCACGCTGGGTCATGGCCGGCAATCATCGTCCTACACTCAGGGCGTCAGGGCAGCACGCGATATAATTGCGAAGATTCAGGATTTTAAAACCTATGGCGTTGAGCTCAATGTGGATATGTTGCTCCACGCAATAGAAGAGCAGTTGATGGCTGATTCTATATCGGATGTCGATATGCAGAGATTCAATTCGGAATATAACGAGTTGCTTCAACGCAGTTATGCGTCCGGTCCGCAGTAGTCTTGCTGTTGATTGAATGTTTAACCCTCCGATGGGGCGGAAATGCCTGATCGGAGGGATTTTTATGTCCGGGAAGGAATGGCTTTGTTTACAAATGCAAATACCGGCAACGTAATGTCATAGGATGGGGCAATTAGCTATGGGATAGCAAAGTATGTAAATGTTTATAACTTTATTTAAAAAATACATGAAAAAGTGGAGTTTAAATTTGTAAACTTTATTCAAAAAACAGTAACTTTACATCGGGAAAAACCAACCTGTATTGATTCATATAATCGGCTGAAAATTATGACAGAAACCGTCTATCACATACCGGCATTGCTGCCTGAGTGTCTGGATGCGCTTCAATTGCGTCCGGATGGGGTCTATGTCGATGCCACCTATGGCGGCGGCGGTCATTCCTCGGCAATTGTGCAACACCTTGATTCCAAGGGACATTTGTATTCATTCGATCAGGATGATGAAGCTGTGGCGAGGGCAATGGAGGATGAACGGTTTACAATTGTGTATGGCAACTTCCGTTTTCTTAAAAATTTCATGCGATATTATGAAGTTGACGGTGTTGACGGAATCTTGGCAGATCTCGGAGTGTCGTTTCATCATTTTGATGACAGCGCGCGCGGTTTCTCGTTCCGCTTTGGCGGCAGGTTGGATATGCGCATGAACCGCCATGCCCGCTATTCGGCCGCACATGTGCTGGAGACATATACGGAAGATCAGCTTGCCCGCGTTTTCACCCTCTACGGAGAGCTGAAGCAAGGCCGGCGCATTGCCGCTTCGATAGTGCGCCGCCGAGAGGAGGGCAAGCCTGTTGACACGGTCGATTCTCTGACGGAGGCAATAGCATCGTTGATCTCGCCGCGCAAGGAGAAGAAAGAGATGGCAATGGTGTTTCAGGCACTGCGGATAGAGGTCAATGGCGAAATGCAGGCTCTCGAACAGTTCCTTTTGCAGACACTCGATGTGTTGAAGCCCGGCGGACGTCTGGCGATAATCACGTATCATTCGCTGGAGGACCGTCTTGTGAAGAATTTCATGAAGAGCGGACGCTTTGACGGAGTGATAGAGCGTGATTTCTACGGCAACGCCAAAACACCGCTTAAACCTGTAAACAATAAACCGATAGTGCCGGCTGAAGATGAGGTGGCGCGCAATCCGCGTTCGCGTTCAGCCAAGCTCAGAGTGGCTGTCAAGGCATGAGATAGTATAAATGGTGTGTAAACAATAAAAATATATACCACGGCGATGATTGGAAAAAGACAAAACGGCACGACCGATAAAAAAGAGACATCCGGCAACATGCTTCGGCAATTGATGTATGGGCAGGTGGTGTCGAGTGATTTTTTCGCCCGCAACTGGATTGCCATGCTGCTGGTGGTGATAATGATCTTGGTCTATACAGCCGGGAAATACACATGCCAGACAAAGATGGAGCAGGTCAGGAAGCTGACAACCAAGCTGGAAACCGTCCGTGCAGAACGCATTCGCGCCAAAAGCGAGTATATGGGGAAAGTAAGGGAGTCGGCAATGCAGGAGATGGTCGATACGCTCCATCTTGGGCTGCACGTTCAGGAAAATCCGCCGTATGTGATAGATCTTAGTGGAAAAGAGGAGAAATAGATATGAAAAGGGAGAATCGCAGAAATATATTGTTCCGTTATGGTGCGATTGTGGCGGCAATTTTGCTTTTGTCGCTGCGCATATGTTATAAGCTGGTTGACAACACGGTGTTCTCGGCAGACAAATGGAATGCCAAAGCCGAGGAATCGTTGTCGAAAGTGGATACGATCATGCCTGTGCGCGGAAATATTCTTGCCGCCGACGGCAGCATCCTGGCAACGAACATGATTGTTTATACGCCGATGGTGGATTTCCGCGTGCCCAAGTTCAAGGAGGATGAATACAAAAGACAGATGCCGAAGCTGGCAGAAGCGCTGGCAAAACATTTCCCCGAACGAACCAGACAGCAATGGGTAGCCTATTTGGATGCTCCACTCAAAAAGGATCCGGAAAAGCGTCCTCGTGCTTATCCTATTTTGCGCAATGTTTCGCTTGAGAAGGCGGAATTGATAAAAACGCTGCCGTTTTTCAGCGAGAAAGCCCGTTATACCGGATTGCATATAGACAGCAAACTGGTGCGGGTGCGTCCTTATGGCGACATGGCCCGCCGAAGCATAGGCGCGGTGGGCGAAACCAGATACAGCAAAGAGAAAAAAGGCATCTACGGACTGGAAAAGGCTTTGGATTCGCTTTTGGCCGGGAAGCCCGGGCTGTCAAAGAAAGTGCGCCTGACCAACGCTATTGTCGATTGGACGGATCAGCCGCCGGTCGATGGATATGATGTGCTGACCACTATTGACATCAAGATGCAGGACATATTGGAAAATGAGCTGAATAAGGTGCTCGATGTCTGCAAGGCCGATTGGGGAACCGCTATCCTTATGGAAGTGGGTTCAGGCGACATAAAGGCCATTGCCAATTTGGAACTCAGCAAAAATCCGCGCGAAGGCTATATTGAAAGCCTGAATTATGCAGTCAGACGTTATGAGCCGGGCTCTGTTGTCAAGACGCTGTCATTGTTGGTTGCGATGGAGGATGGCAAAGTTCCTGACCTTGATAAAGTATATAGGACAGGCGCATCGTTCAGTGTCAACGGTGTGGCAACGCGCGACTGCTCAAAGAGCGAATCATTGCCATTGCGGCGCGCTCTTGAATTGTCATCGAATATAGTCATGTCGCAGATGATTCTAGAGGCATACGGCAATGACATCGGGCGGTTCTACACTCGTATCAAACAGACCGGATTCCTTGAACCGTTCCATTCCGGCATTGCCGGAGAGGATGTTCCCCGGATCGACAGCCTGAGTTCGAGAGACCGCGTGTCGCTGACGCGCCAGAGCTTTGGCTACGGCACGGAGATCTCCCCGCTATATACGTGTGCGCTCTATAACGCTATTGCCGGAGGCGGCAAGTTTGTGCGCCCGCGTCTTGTCCACGGTCTGCGTGGCAATGGGCGGGACACGATATTCGATGTCAGCTATGTGCGTCCGCGGATATGTTCCGAACAGACAGCAGCAGAGCTTCGCGACATGCTTCATCGGGTGGTTTGGGGGCCGCGCGGAACGGCGCGCAGCGTTCTCAAAAGTGACAACGTGGAGATTGCCGGAAAGACCGGAACGGCCAATATGATAGCCGATGGCAAATATGTGGAACACATGAATAGGCTGAGCTTCTGCGGATTTTTCCCTTACAACAATCCGCGATATACGTGTATGGTCATAGTGGCTTATCCCAAGGAGACATGGATCAGCCCTGCTTCCACAAGCGGCAGAGTGGTGAAGAATGTGGCCGAAGCCATGTATGCCCGCGGAATGTTTGGAAACAGTTCCGATTATCGCAACCGGGGTGAAAAGGTCGGTGCGCATCCGACATATTATGCAACGCTGGATAAGCGTCACGGCAGGATTCATTCTCGTATCGGAGGCGGCAATGCCGCTGTGCTGGCAAATCCCGGACCTGTTTCGTCGGGCGTGCCGGATGTAGTCGGGCTTGGTCTGCGCGATGCCTTAGCCATGCTGGAGAATGCCGGATATAATGTCGGATTCTCCGGGTCAGGCTATGTTTCCAGTCAGACGCCGCTTCCGGGAGCAAAAGTTGCGCCTGGAGCAAAGGTGACGCTTAAACTGCATGAATGAAATAAAAAAACAACAGATTAGATAGAACTCTCATAAAAAACAAGAATATGAAATCATTGTCCGACCTTCTTTCGGCGATAACCGTGGAAGAAATAATAGGAAGCGAAGCCAAGGAGATAACCTCCATAGAGTGCGACTCCCGCAAAATCAAGCTCGGATCGCTGTTTGTGGCTGTTCGCGGCTACAATGTTGACGGCCATAAGTTCATTCCGCTCGTGACGCTGGCCGGCGCTGCCGCCATTGTCTGCGAAGAGTTTCCGGAGCGTCTGGAATCAACGGTCACTTATATCCGCGTGGCGAACACGGCGGTTGCTCTAGGCTATCTTGCTTCACACTGGTGGGGCAATCCTTCACGAAAGCTCAAGCTGGTGGGCGTAACCGGCACTAACGGCAAGACCACGACTGCCACTCTGATATATGAGATGGCACGCCTGATGGGGCATAAGGCCGGACTGCTCTCAACCGTTGCAAACTATATAGAAGATGAACGCATACCGGCAACGCAGACCACCCCCGGCGCGCTGGAACTGAATGAACTTCTCCACCGCATGGTGGTGGCCGGCTGCACATGTGCCGCAATGGAGGTCAGTTCGCATGCCGCACATCAGCACCGCATCGCCGGATTGCAGTTTGCAGGAGCCATATTCAGCAACCTGACGCGTGATCATCTCGACTATCATCAGACGGTTGATGCCTATATCGCTGCCAAGAAGATGTTTTTTGACCAGATGCCGAAAGATGCATTTGCGTTGGTGAATGCAGATGACCGTCATGGAGATGTGATGGTTCAGAACACTAAAGCAAAAGTCTATACATATTCTCTCCGTCAGCATGCCGATTTCATGACTAAGATTGTCGAGAGCCGTCTCGACGGCACGCTGCTCTCTCTGAACGGACGTGAGGTGGAAGTGATGTTTACCGGGTGTTTCAACGCTTATAATCTGACGGCTGTCTATGGTGCATCGGTGCTTTTGGGCTGGGACATTGACAGCGTTCTGCTCAACATGAGCCGGCTTGTGCCTGTTGCCGGACGCTTCCAGACCATTCATGGCAAGAACGGAGTGACTGCAATTGTCGATTATGCGCATACACCGGATGCTTTGGTCAATGTTCTCGATACGATCCGCGATGTTGTCGGGATCGGGGCGAATGTGATAACCGTTGTCGGAGCAGGAGGCAACCGCGACAAGGGTAAACGTCCCGAAATGGCTGCCGAGGCTGCCAAGCGCAGCAATAAGCTGGTGCTGACATCCGACAATCCGCGTAACGAAGATCCGATGGATATCATTCACGATATGGAGGCCGGGCTTGACGAAGAGATGCGTCGCCACACGCTCAGCATCCCGGACCGTCGCGAGGCCATCCGCACTGCGCTGATGCTCGCCGCCAAGGGCGATGTTGTTCTCATTGCCGGTAAAGGCCATGAGGATTATCAGGAGATAAATGGAATCAAACATCATTTTGACGATCGGGAGACCGCCGTTGAAATTCTAAATCAGCTATAAAAACAGACCCGACTATGCTTTATTATCTTTTCGAGTTGCTGAGAGAGACCGGATTTCCCGGAGCGCGCCTGATGAACTACATAACGTTCCGCTCCGGAGCGGCGTTTATTCTGGCTTTATTTATCGCATTGGTCTTTGGCCGCAAGATCATAGACCGTCTGCAGAAGATGCAGGTGGGCGAGATTGTGCGCAATCTCGGTCTGCAGGGGCAGATGGAAAAAACCGGCACTCCGACTATGGGCGGAGTGATCATCATCCTCTCGATCCTCGTGCCCAGCATACTCATCGGAAATCTGACAAATGTCTATATGATTCTGATGATAGTGGCAACGATATGGCTCGGCATCCTTGGCTTTCTTGACGACTATCTCAAAATCAAACGCCGCAATAAGGACGGCATGAAAGGGAAGTTTAAGATTGTTGGCCAAGTCGGTCTTGGGCTGCTTGTCGGTCTTACGATGTGGCTCAGTCCGAAAGTTGTCATGAGGGGGAATGCAGAGGTGGCAAACGCCGCCGACAGCAGCCGGCCCGCCACGGAAACGGTCATAACATACAGCCGCGAAAATATCAAAGCACCCCAGACCACGATTCCGTTTGTCAAGAACAATAACTTTGACTATGCATGGCTGACCGAATGGATGGGCGATGAGGCCGTCACCGGAGGCTGGATAGTCTTCGTCATTATGACAATCATGGTTGTTGCGGGAACATCCAACGGCGCCAACCTGACTGACGGTCTTGACGGCCTATGCACCGGAACATCCGCCATCATCGGTGTAGCACTTGCCATTATGGCATATCTCGGAGGGCATTTGGGCTATTCGGCCTATCTCAATATAATGTATATCCCTGACAGTGCCGAACTGGTTGTGTTTATGTCGGCATTTATCGGGGCTTTGGTCGGATTCCTGTGGTATAACACCTTCCCGGCGCAGGTTTTCATGGGCGACACCGGCTCTTTGACGATCGGCGGTATAATAGCCGTTTTCGCAATCTTGATAAGAAAGGAGCTTCTTATCCCTATCTTGTGTGCCATCTTCTTTATCGAGGATATTTCGGTTATGATTCAGATGGCTTACTTCAAATATACGAAGAAGCGTACCGGAACGGGAGTGCGTATATTCAAGATGGCACCGCTCCACCATCATTTCCAGATTGACGGCGCGGTCTGCCAATCGCTTGTGAAATGGCCTCGTCAGCCCATTCCGGAGTCAAAAATCGTAACTCGCTTCTGGATTATCGGCATTATGCTGGCCATTGTGACATTTGTGACACTCAAAATCAGATAAAGTTTCGTTGTTAGAAAATCCCATAACATGGAAAAAAATACTGAAAAAAAACGTCTTGTAGTGATTGGCGGAGGGGAAAGCGGCGTCGGCGCCGCCATTCTAGCCAAGGACAAAGGAATGGATGTGTTCCTTACCGATATGGGACATGTCGCTCCTCGTTACAGTGCGATGCTTGATTCCGAGGGGATAGCATGGGAGCAGGGCCGCCATTCGATGGAGCTGATTCTCAATGCCGATGAGATAGTCAAAAGTCCGGGAATTCCGCCGAAGAGTCCTGTGATGCTTGCAGTTGCCGAAAAGGGAATTCCTGTTATCTCGGAGATAGAATTTGCCGGACGCTACACCGATGCAAAAATGGTGTGCATTACCGGCAGCAACGGCAAGACGACAACAACAATGCTGACATACCACATTTTGCACGATGCCGGAATCAATGTCGGGCTTGCGGGAAATGTAGGGAAAAGCCTTGCGCTTCAGGTGGCGCGTGAGCATCATGATGTCTATGTGATCGAACTTTCGAGTTTCCAGCTGGAAAACATGTATGAATTCAAGGCCAATGTTGCCGTGATGCTTAATATCACGCCTGATCATCTGGACCGTTATGACTATAAGATGCAGAACTATATCAATGCAAAGTTCCGTATTCTCAACAATCTGACTCCGCAGGATGCATTCGTGTTCTGGCAGGATGATCCGGTCATCGAGGCGCAGCTCCGTCAGGTGACCACGGAAGCGCAGATGTATCCGTTTGCCGAACATATAGAGAAAGATACAAAGGCTTATATCGATGAGGCTGACGAGATTGTGTTCGATACCGGCGAGACATCTCTTGCGATGCCCCGGGCCGAACTCGCCCTCTCCGGACTGCACAACCTGTACAATTCAATGGCGGCAGGCCTTTCAGCTTGTCTTCTCAACATAAAGAAAGATGACATACGTCGCGCCTTGGGAAATTTTGAAGGCGTTGAGCATCGTCTGGAATTTGTTGCTGATATTGACGGTGTCCGTTATATCAATGACTCTAAAGCAACAAATGTCAATTCGTGCTGGTATGCGCTGGAAAGCATGCCTGTTGCATCCGCGCCTAATGTGGTGCTTATCCTCGGGGGCAAGGACAAAGGCAATGACTACACCGAGATTGAGCCGCTTGTGCTTAAAAAGGTTAAGGCAATTGTCTGCATGGGCAAGGATAATGCCAAACTTCTTGACTTTTTCGGCGGGAAAATAGCAAATGTGGTTGACACTCATTCTCTTGATGATGCTGTTGCCGCATGCGCATCGTTGGCAGCAAGCGGCGATGTGGTCCTGTTGTCGCCTTGCTGCGCAAGTTTTGATCTGTTTCACTCCTACGAGGAGCGCGGCACGATGTTTAAGGATGCCGTAAAAGCTTTGAAAAAATAAAACCAATTCTTAACAACGTACATAAATGGACAACATCACAACGGCATCACCGGCAATCGACATTCAGCAGCAACCGGCCAAAGACGCACCTGTGGCCAAGGGCGACAAGCATATCTGGGGTATTTATATCTTCTTGATTCTCATTTCGATTATCGAGCTTTACAGTGCATCATCACGTGAAGTGGCTGTGGCCGGTATGGGAGTCTATGGCACGATTGTGCGCCATGCCGCTCAGTTGTTCATCGGATTCTGCATAATATATATCCTTCAGCGCACCCACTACCGTACGATCCTGAAATACATACCGGTGTTTACGCTTATAAGCGTTGTCATGATGATCTATACAATGTTTTGCGGTGAAGTCATAAATGGCGCGCGCCGGAGTTTCAGCCTCGGCATCACTTCCATACAGCCTTCGGAATTCCTGAAGATTTCGGCGGCGATGATGATGGCGCTTATAATGTCGCGCACGCAGATGCCGGGCGGCGGTGTTTCAAATGCCGGTGTGAGATGGGCGGCAGGAGTAATATTGTTTTTCTGCGCGATGCTTGCTCCGCAAGGCTTGACCAACACACTGCTGCTGATGAGCATAAGCTTTTCGATGATGATTGTCGGCGGAACATCGCTTAAGAAACTGTTTATCGTGCTTGCGGTCTATGGTGCATGTTTCTGCGCATATCTGGCATATCATGGTATTCGGGATTCCATGAAACCGAAAGTTGAGCAGGTGGATTCGGATGGCAAGTCAACCAACCGTATCAGCACGTGGAGTGACCGCCTGTCAAGTTACATGGGCACAGGCAAACCGAAATATGAAGAAGAACTGACGAGTGAAAACCGACAGGAGATGCTTGGCTATATGGCTCAGGCTCATGGCGGTGTGTTTGGTGTGATGCCGGGTCATTCGCGTGAGACATCGCGCTTGCCGCTGGCGTTTACCGATTATATCTATTCCATTGTTGTGGAGGAGCTTGGTCTTGTCGGCGGATTGGTTGTTCTGGTGTTGTATCTGTGGTTGCTGGCGCGCGCCAGCGCGATAGCCTCGAAATGTTCCAGAGCATTTCCGGCATTGCTTGTGATAGGAATGGCTCTGACAATAGTCTTTCAGGCCTTGTTCCATATATGTATCGTGACCGGTGTGATACCGGTGTCGGGTCAACCGCTGCCGCTGATTTCCAAAGGCGGATCTTCGATACTGGTGACGTCAATCGCCTTCGGAATAATGTTGAGTGTCAGCCGATTTGCAGTGCGTTCGGGCGCGAAGAAAAAAGAAATCAATCAGGAGATCAATGCGCTTCCGGAGGATATGCGTGCCGACAATCCTACACAGTTGTAACCCAAGGAGAGAGAATATGAAATCAGATAAAAAAACATATAGAGTGCTGATCAGCGGCGGAGGAACAGGCGGACATATTTTTCCGGCCGTTTCCATTGCCAATGCTGTGCGTCGGCGTTATCCCGATTCCGAGATTCTGTTTGTGGGTGCGCTTGGCCGCATGGAGATGGAGCGTGTCCCGGCCGCAGGATATGATATTGTCGGGTTGCCGGTTGCCGGATTCGACCGCAAGCGTCTGTGGCGCAACTTCGGAGTTCTGGTGAAGCTGATGAAGAGTATGAGCCGGGCCAAGAGAGTGTTGCGTGAATTCCGTCCTGACATTGCCGTCGGGGTAGGAGGCTACGCCAGCGGGCCGATGCTGAAGGCTGCCCAGAAAAAGGGAATTCCGACACTCTTGCAGGAGCAGAACTCTTATGCCGGAGTGACAAACAAGTTGCTGGCAAAGCGCGCGAGAGCTATATGTGTGGCTTATGACGGCATGGAACGGTTCTTCCCTGCCGATACCATAATAAAGACAGGCAACCCTGTCAGATATGAGATAGCAACAGCCTCAATTGACAAATCGGCGGCAAAGGAGCGGCTGGGCTTCGACCCGCAGCGAAAATTGGTGTTGGTGATAGGAGGAAGCCTTGGTGCGCGGACGGTCAATGAGAGCGTTGCCGGCGGTCTTGATGAGATACTTGCTTCCGGAACGCAGTTGATGTGGCAGACCGGTAAGCTCTATGCTGAAGAATGTATGGCGATTGCCGACGGCAGAGCCGATGTGAAAGCCTCAGCATTCATTTCGGATATGGCAACGGCCTATCGCGCGGCCGATCTTGTGGTTGCGCGTGCAGGAGCCGGTACTATCTCGGAATTGCAGCTTCTCGGCTTGCCGGCGATACTTGTCCCATCGCCTAATGTGGCGGAGGACCATCAGCGTAAAAATGCGCAGGCGCTGTCAGATTGCGATGCAGCCGTCATGGTGTTGGACGCTGATGCCCGCAGGCAGCTTCCCGGAGTGATCCTGGAGCTGATTTCTGACGATGGACGCCGTCAGAGACTGGCTGCAAATGCCGGAGCGATGGCGATGCGCATGAGTGATGAAAAGATTGTCGATACGATTGAAAAAGTGCTTGCAGAAGCAAAAAAATAACGATTGCGGAATGAGTACAGAAAAGAAAAATATATATTTTGTCGGTGCCGGAGGGATAGGCATGGCGGCTCTTGAACGCTATTTCCTTGCCGGCGGTTACACTGTGGGCGGTTATGACAGGACCGCCACAGACCTGACCCGCGCTTTGGAATCGGAGGGCGTGGATATATCGTATGATGACAGTGCGGAGTCCATTCCCGAATCATTCAGAGATCCGGCTCAGACACTTGTGGTTTATACTCCGGCCATTCCCGACAGCCATCCGGGATTGCGCTATTTCCGTGAAAACGGATTTGAGGTTGTCAAACGTGCAGCGGTTCTGGGTCTGGTGACTCGTCAAAGCCGTGCGCTCTGTTTCGCCGGAACGCATGGCAAGACCACCACATCGTCAATGGCGGCTCATATCCTGCACGAATCAGCGGCGGGATGCAATGCTTTCCTTGGCGGAGTGCTGCGAAATTACGGAACGAATTTCCTTCTCGATGCGAATTCGGAATATTCCGTTGTGGAGGCTGACGAATATGACCGATCGTTTCATCATCTGCATCCGTCGGTAGCCGTGGTGACTGCTACCGATCCTGATCATCTTGACATTTATGGCACGGAGGAAGCATATCTTGAAAGTTTTACCGAATTTACCGCGCTTATCGTTGAAGGCGGAACGCTGATAAAGCATACCGGGCTGAAATTTCGCGAACGCGTAACCCCAACGGTAAAGGTCTATACATATTCGCGCGATGAGGGAGATTTTCATGCCGAAAACATTCGTCATGCGAACGGAACCATCATCTTTGATTTCATTTATCCCGAAGGGCGTGTGGCGGATATCGAACTTGGCGTTCCGGTTGAGATAAATATTGAAAATGCGATTGCATCTCTCGCCGCCGTGTGGGCTGCCGGACAGCTTGACCCGGAATCGGCACGTCGGGCAATGGCTTCGTTCATGGGTCCGAAACGGCGTTTTGAATTTTGGTTGAAAACTCCGGACCGTGTGGTGATCGATGATTATGCTCATCATCCCGACGAATTGCGCAGTTCGATCCGTTCGGTAAAGGCTCTTTTTCCCGGCCGCAAACTGACAGTGGCATTCCAGCCACATCTGTATAGCCGCACCAGCGACTTTGCGCCGGAATTTGCCGCTGCGCTCTCCGAGGCCGACAGCGTCATGCTTCTGGACATCTATCCTGCCCGCGAACTGCCGATAGAGGGGGTCACATCGAAAATCATATTTGATCGCGTGACTGCTCCGAAGAAAATGATGCTGACGCGCGATCGTCTTCCTCAGACAGTGGCAGATAGCGGCGTAGAGATCCTTCTGACTGCCGGTGCAGGTGATATTTGTGATAAACTTCCGGAAATTGTAGAAAAACTGAATGATAAAGCTTAAAAGTTCATGGATTTATGCACTGCTGACGGTGTTGGTGGTGTCTTATCTGGTTGTGATGGGTTTTGTCACATCGGCAATGTCGTCATCGCGTCTGTGTGCCGGCATAATGATAACCGTACACGATACGGCCCGCTATAAATTTGTCACTCCGGAGGGTCTGGCTCTTGAATTGGGCGATTTGCCGGCGGTTGCCCGCAAGACACCGCTTTCGCGCATCAATATTGACAGTCTGGAGCGGGTTCTGGATGCTTTTGACAAGATTGAAAGTGCCAATATCAACGTGCTGTCTGACGGAAAGATACTTATCGATGTCAATCCGATGCATCCCGTGGTCCGCATATTCGATTCCAACGGCAAGTCATATTACCTGAACCGAAAAGGCAAGCAGATCAAGGCTGATGCGCGCTATCATCTGGATGTGCCGGTGGTCTATGGCAATTTCAACAAACAGATGCCGGCCACAAGCATTATCCCTCTCATCGACTTTATCAATGGCGATTCGCTTCTGACGTCGCTGATTTCAATGATAAAGATAGATTCGCCTAACGATATTATCCTGGTGCCGGTCATCCGGGGGCATGTGATTAATATAGGAGACACACTCAACTATGACGATAAGTTCCGCCGGTTGACGGCAATGTACACTAATGTGTTTAATGTCAGAGGATGGGAATTCTATGACACTATTTCGGTCAAGTGGGATGGTCAGATCGTGGCATCGCGCCGCAACAAGTCTCTTGACAAGCCGGAATTAATTGTCGAGACTCGAAATGAAGAGGCCGTTGATGTCTCTACGATGATGAGCGGAACCAATGTCGCCCCGGGTCAGGCATTGGCCGGCCGGCCGGTTCATAATGAAAAGCTGATACCGGCCCGAAGGAATGAGAAGCAGAAGCAGAAACCAACAGAAAAATCAAAAAAAATTTAAGATATGGAAGACAAAACAATTGTAGCAATTGAGATAGGCAGCTCGAAAGTGAGAGGTGCGATCGGCAACTACAGTCCGGCCGGAGTCTTGACGGTGCAGGCTGTTGAAGAAGAGCCGATGCTTGATTGCGTCCGTTATGGTGTGGTCAGCAATATCGAGGAGCTGGCAATGCTGATAAACCGCATATTGCGAAAGATTGAAAACCGTGTCTCGCCGCGAAAGGTGACATCGGTTTATGTCGGAATGGGAGGCCGTTCGTTCTGTTCGCTTCCTCGCGAGGTTGAGACTCAGTTTGCTGAGGATGTTGAGATCACTGATGATATTCTTGACAGCCTGATCCGTGAAGCCTCTGTGTCGCCCTATGCTGACCGAGAGCTGTTTCAGGTAGTGCCGCGTGAATATGTGGTTGATAAAAAGGTGGTAGGCCGTCCGAAAGGGACTATGGGCCGAAACATCCGCATGTCGGCCAATCTGATTGTTTGCCGTCCGCAGATCAAGCGCAATGTAGATCGTCTGTTCAATGAAAAGCTGAAGCTTAACATAAACGGATATTGTGTGCGTCAGCTTGCGCTTGGCGATGTGGTGCTGACATTTGAGGAAAAACGACTGGGCTGCATGCTTGTAGATTTCGGAGCGGAGACAACCGCCGTTTCAATCTATAAAAACGGCCGGCTTCAATATATGGCGACGCTGCCGCTCGGGTCGCGCAATATCACGCGTGACATCATGAAGATCAATTGCCTTGAAGAGAAGGCAGAGGCTCTGAAATGCAAGATAGGCAATGCCGGCGGAAGCAATGCTTCTGTCAATGGATTTATGAGGACGGTTGACAACATCGATTTCACGGAAGTGAACAGTTATGTCAGCCACCGCGCCGGAGAGATAATAGCAAATATTCATAAGCAGCTTGAGTATGCCGGTTTTAAATCGGCCGA
Source organism: uncultured Bacteroides sp. (assembly GCA_964438665.1). Lineage (GTDB taxonomy): Bacteria > Bacteroidota > Bacteroidia > Bacteroidales > Muribaculaceae > Paramuribaculum. The sequence goes on along the minus strand of CAYTLU010000393.1, from coordinate 7,278 downwards.
TATGACCGGCGGTGTTGTTATTGTCGGCGGCGGGTCGCGGCTGGCCGGATTTAATGAGGCTCTGGAAAAGAAACTCGCCATGCGCATGCGTGTCGGCAGCGTGAATCTTGCGGAGGTGCGTCTGCCCGACAGCAGAATTTCTCCGACAGATTCGGCTGATGTCATTTCGATACTTTACCGGGCTGCTATCGGTGGCGGCGAAAATTGTCTGACAGTTCCCGAACCCCACTATGATCCCATTCCGGAACCGATTCCGGAACCGGTGCCGGCTGAACCTGTGGAGGAAAAACCGAGGAAAAAAGATCCGAAACCGGTGCCACATGTTAAGGAAAGGTCATCGTGGCTTGACAAATTGAAGGACAAAATAGCGACAGTTATGACCGAGCCGGATGAGGATTTCGATGAACCGCAGATGAAACGATAAATGAAAACGACTAAAAAATAGAATGATATGGATGAGACTCTCGATATAGACGCATTGGCAGATAAGTTTAAGGACTACTGCACGCCACAGGAGCAGAATGACATAATGGTGGTCGGTGTGGGCGGCGGCGGCGGTAATGCCGTCAACCATATGTTTCGCGAAGGTGTTCAGAATGTCACTTTTGTGGTGTGCAACACTGACCGAGTGGCGGTTGACAATTCTCCGGTAAACAATAAAGTTGTTATCGGCGATGGCCGCGGAGCCGGTAACCTGCCGGCGGTGGCGCGTAAATTTGCCGAGGAAGATATTGACAAGATAGAGCATATCTTTGACAATCAGGCCAAGATGGTGTTTGTCACAGCCGGAATGGGCGGTGGCACCGGCACAGGTGCCGGCCCGGTGGTGGCCCGCGTTGCCAAAGAGAAAGGACTTCTGACGATAGGTATCGTTACGATTCCGTTTGTTTTTGAGGGCAGAACGAAGATTATGAAGGCTCTTGACGGAGCGGATGAGATGTCGAAATATGTCGATGCACTTCTGATAATCAACAATGAACGGCTGACGGAGATTTATCCGGATCTCGACTTCTTCAATGCGTTCAGCAAGGCCGACGATACATTGTCAACGGCGGCGCGCTCCATTTCAGAGATCATAACGGTGAACGGATACATAAACCTCGACTTCAATGATGTTGACACGACACTCCGCAATGGCGGGACGGCAATCATCTCGACAGGCTATGGCGAGGGAGAGCATCGCGTCACAAAAGCATTGGATGACGCTCTCAATTCGCCTCTGCTCAAAAACCGCGATATATATGGGTCGAAGAAACTGTTGATCAATCTTTATATGTCGCGTGAGAATGAGGGAAGCGCAATGTCGATGCGCGAGGTTGCGGAATTGAGAGAATTCGTTTCGTCAATTGACTCGGATGTCGATGTCATCTGGGGCGCAGCAGTCGATAATACTCTTGGCAATAAGGTGAAGATCACCATTCTTGCATCCGGCTTTGATGTGACGCTTCGCGATGAGGAGGCAGAGGTGTTGAAACAAACCCCGCCGACAACTACCGGCCGCACCAAGGAAACGAGGACTCTCAAGGAGGATAAGGTTATACAGATGGCCGAAATGGAATATGGCGCAAAGATGGATAATCTGAACACCAGCTATGTGATCCTTTCTCCGGATCAGATGGATGACGATGCCGTGATCGAACTGCTTGAACGCAATGCGACATTCAACCGCGACAAGCGTATTGTTGACTCTTTAAAGAAAGGGGTTGCCAACGTCGGGCCAAAGAAACCTGACGATACATCGACCACCGCAGGCGGCGGCACAAGCATCAAGTTCTGCTTGTGATCCGGCGTTAAGCTACGATACATACGGAAGAACTCCATCAATCTGCAATGAGATGATGGAGTTCTTTAAGTTTTCGCTATTCTGAAGCCGTGGATTTCACTCTGCGTCAATCGGCAGTTTGCGGTGGATGGAGTGGTCAAGCGAGATGAGTGTCTCCGTTCCTGAAACGCCGTTGATGTTCTGGATCTTGTTGTTGAGCAGGTCCATCAGGTGTTCGTTGTCGCGGGCAAATAGCTTTATGAGCATGGTGTATGGCCCGGTTGTGAAGTGACATTCCACGATTTCCGGTATTTTCTCCAATTCAGGCACCACATCGCGATACATTGCGCCGCGGTCGAGATTGACGCCGATGAATGTGCATGTGCGGTAGCCGAGAGATTTTGGATTGACGTTGTAGCTTGATCCGATTATGACTCCAAGATCTTGCATTCTTTGCAGTCGCTGATGGATGGCTGCACGAGAGACACCACATTCTGCTGCAACATCTTTGGACGGGATGCGTGCGTTATTCATTACAATGCCAAGTATTTTTTTGTCGAGACTGTCTATTTTTCCCATGATTATGTACGTATGTGTAGGTCAATATTTTTACTTAAGGTTTAGCAAAGGTACAGCTTTTTGTTCGAAAATCAATAAAAAATGAGTAAAAACCTGCCTGTTTTGAGTGAAACAAGCAGGTTTTTTCATCTTTTTGCTATAATAGGGCGTTGTGTAGCGGTTAGCGTGCAATGATTTTCAATGGGCGTGGATGGGTGTCGGTGATGATGAAGTAGGCGCCGACAGGGAGCTGATGTTCAAGCCCATCATAGATTTCCGGCAGGATAGCCACGGTGCGTCCCATGAGGTCATAGATGCGTGCGCCGGTGTGGACGTTGCTGCAACGGAATCGGATGAAGCCATCATGAGTTTCAACGGCAAGCGGTTCGTCTGCCAGGATTTCATCAATTCCGGCAGTGGCTTTGACGGTTACGAAATTAGACATTGGCGAACGCTCTTCAAGGCGCACAGATTGAACGGCATACGTGTCGTAATCGCCCTCGTCGAGTCCGTCGATTTCCAGCGAGTCAACCTCGGCAGGGTATTCCAAGGTGGTAACTACGCCGTTTTTGTATCGTTTGACGGTCACCATATAGTAGTCGATAACCTCATCAGTCGGCGGAGTGTCCCAGCGTGCAATATAAGTCTTGTCGGTCACGCTCGTTGGATCGGTTGCGGTCAGCTGTGTCAGCTCCGGTCTGGGAAGACATTCGGCTTTGAGAAATACTTTTGCCGACCAAAGATCGCCAAGCCCTCCGCCCGTGATGTTGGCATCGGCAGTATGCGATCCGGTTGTGGTGGGGGTGTATGATATTGTTACGGCAGTTCCGGATGGGGTGTTGGCCTGAGAAGCCGCAACGGTTGTTGACTGTGGTCTAGATGAGTTCGGGAAAGAAAAAAGAGATTTGTTCATTCCGGTTATTATCACATCAAAAGAACCTTTAAGATCTTTTCCTTTGAATATGAGTTGGGCTGTGATGGTGTTGCCAAGCGCCACTTGTCCGAAGTCAAGAGACATCTTATTGACCGGAGTATATAGTTCGGCATCGCCGGTAGGTTCGGTTGTGGTTGTGGGATTGTAAGCCTGGCCTTTTTTGTCGCCCCAGATATATTCGGCAAGGTCGGGATCATCGATGAATGGATTGCGGTTGTTCTGGATTCTAAAGACAGCTTCGTTTCGGTTGATTTCCTTCTCGCTGACAGGATCGGTGCGGTGCCATTTCAAAAGCAGGTCGATTGCCCATTGCTGGAGGGAGGGATAAGTGCCGTTCATCACTTGCCATGTGTTGGTCCAGTTCATGTTCTGATAGCATGTGACCATATAGAAATATGTGCGGGCGAAATCGCCTTTGTATTCGTTGGCCGGTTCAAAAACGTAGGCTGCGCCGCCGCTGTTCACGCCTGTTCCCACACGCGTCACGCCATTGTTGAATTTTGGCGTAGTGCCGGCTTTGATTTCGCCGAGAGGATAGTTGCTTTTGGCTTGGTTTGCATTTGCTTCGCCCGGATACAGATGGTAGAGGTCAATGTAGGCCGGGGTGCTTGTGTTTCCGCCCCACCAGCTTTTGGGGAGAGAATGTTCGCGGTTCATGTATGTGCCGAACTGGATGGATGTCAGCACATCCATGTCGGAGTACATGTCCCACCAGTAGTTTGTGCCGGGACGGACATCGGTCTGTCGGAAGTATGATGGCAGCGCATTGTAGCTCGATACCTCCGTGTGCGGGTTGATGATTTGATACAGAGCTGTTTTCAGCGTTGCCGAACTTTTTCCGGTCAGAGAGGAGTAATATCCGGCAGGGGCTCCGGCTGAAGAATAAAAGGCAACGCAGATGGTGGCAATTGCCGACAGAAGCAGACGTCTAATCATAAAATCGGGTATGTCTTTGTAACAAACAGTAGTAGGGTTGTAAGAGACTCAGATATTTTTCTTAGCGTGCAAACATACTAATTTTTGTTGAAAAAATGAGTAATTTTGCCGGTGAAATCCCATTATTTAATAATAAAATAATGATAAAGAATCTTCTGTTTGACCTTGGAGGCGTGATAATGAACATTCGCCGTGAAAACTGTGTTGCCGCTTTTGCGGCATTGGGAATGGCTGATGCCGATACGTTGCTTGGCGATTATAAGCAGGCCGGAGTGTTTGCCGGCATTGAGGACGGTTCGCTGACCGTTGCGGAGTTTCATGATGAGATCCGCCGGATAATCGGGCGTGAGGTCAAGGATGAAGATATCGACGAGGCATATTGCAAATTTCTTACAGGGATTCCGGCAGCACGATTGGAGGCGTTGGAGAGGCTTCATAAGCAATATGGAGTGTATATGTTGAGCAACACGAATCCAATCATGTGGGATAGTGAGATCGACCGTCAGTTTCGGAAGCTGGGTCATGATGTGGATTATTATTTTGACGGCACCGTCACCAGTTTCGAGATAAAGGCTATGAAGCCCGACCGCCGGATTTTCGAGGCTGCCATCATGCGGTTTGGAATCAGTCCGGAGGAGACTCTGTTTCTTGACGATTCGAAGGCAAACTGCGATGCGGCGGCAGCGATGGGTTTCCGGACATTGCTCGTTGCTCCCGGATGTGAGTTTGCCCAATTGTTAGCCAATTATAATTTTTCGGAATGAAGCAGCGCATGGCGGCCATAGGGACTTTCGACGGTGTTCATCTCGGACATCAGTCGTTGCTGACGAAATTGGATGTCCGTGCGGCATTTGAGAACTATACGCCGATGATTGTGACATTTGATCGCCATCCGCTTGAGTTGATAGCTCCTGACCGTGCGCCGAAGTTGCTGATGAGTCCCATTGAACGCTTCAATGAGCTGCGCCGCCATCAGAGCATTCTTGCTATCATAAAGTTTGACGACAAAACGCGCCGCATGACCGCGCGAGAGTTTATGGCAATGCTGCGCGACCGCTATCATGTCGGAGCAATCCTTATGGGGTTCAACCATCATTTCGGGTCAGACCGGCTTAAGTCAATTGATGATTATCGCGCAGCGGCCAATGATCTTGGACTGAAAATATTCAACGGCATCGAGACTGAGATCGGCGGCCATAAGGTCAGCTCCTCGATAGTGCGCCGTCAGCTTGATGAGGGCGATGTGGCGGCAGCCATGAGGTCACTCGGACGCCCCTACCGTCTTATGGGCATGGTGAGCGAGGGAAAGCAACTCGGGCGCAAGCTGGAATTTCCCACTGCCAATCTCCGGCCGCTTGAACCGCGGCAACTGATACCGGCATCGGGTGTCTATGCCTGTAAAGCCATTCTGCCTGACGGCCACAGCTATAAGGCAATGGTAAATATAGGGGTGCGCCCCACGGTTGAGAGCAACGGACGTCCGACCATCGAGGCGCATGTTTTTGATTTTGTCGGCGATCTGTATGACCGACCCGTCACGCTGCAATTTGTGGCGAGAATGAGAGCGGAACGTCGGTTTGACTCGCTTGACGATCTGCGCAGTCAACTCCTGAAGGATGCCGGGGCGGCCAAAGCGATATTGGATCAGCGGATTAAAGGAATGTACGAGCCGTAGCCTTCTTCTTCCATTTTGTCGATGGGGATAAAGCGGAGCGAGGCGGAGTTTATGCAGTAGCGCAGGCCTCCTTTATCTGCCGGCCCATCGTTGAACACATGACCGAGATGCGCCCCGGATTCCGCAGAGCGCACTTCGGTGCGGATGCGACCGTAGGATGTGTCCTGATGTTCGCTGATCAGGTTGCTGTCAATCGGTTGCGTGAATGCGGGCCAACCGCACCCGGAATCATATTTGTCGGAGGAAATGAACAATGGTGTCCCATCGGTTATATCCACATAGATTCCTTTGCGGAATTCATTGTCGTATTCGTTGACGTAGGGGCGTTCGGTAGCTCCGTTTTGAGTCACTTCCCATTGCAGCGGGGTCAATCGCTTCCGGAGCTGTTCTTTGTCATTCAGGATTTTGCGGTTCATCTCTCGCGCTTCTTTAAACAGCGATGGATCGACATGGCAGTAGCCTCCGGGATTTTTGTACAGGTAATCCTGATGATATTCTTCTGCCGGAAAGAAGTTTTCCAGCGGTTTGAATTCAACTGCAAGGGGGCTTTTATAGCGGCGTTGAACTGTGGCGATATGGGCTTCTATCACCCGGATGTCCTGATCGTCGGTGTAGTAAATTCCGGTGCGGTACTGTGTGCCGACATCTCCGCCTTGGCGGTTGACGGATGTGGGGTCAATGCTCTTGAAGTAGAGAGTCAGCAAGTCAGTCAGGCTGACATCCGAGTCGTCATAGACCACTTGCACGGCTTCGGCTGCTTTTGTCTCACCGCTGCATACCTGTCGGTAGGTCGGGGATGTTATTATGCTGTTGGCATAGCCGGCAGTCGTTGATTTGACACCGGGCACTAAGGAAAAAAGATGGGCAGTGCCCCAAAAGCAACCGCCGGCCAGATAAATAGTCTTGTTCATACAGTGTTAACGCCGCCGAAGCGGATTTTGTTTTATTTTTCAGTTGTTTATAATTGCAAAGCGAAGTTGGGGGCTGGGAGAGGAGGATGACGATGGGGTCAAGGTCATTGCGAGAGGTGGGAAAAGAGATGCCAGATGGCGATGCCGGTTGAGACGCTGACGTTGAGGGAGTGTTTTGTTCCGAACTGGGGGATTTCGAGGCAGATATCGGCGGCATTGACAACGGCGGGATCTACTCCGTGGACTTCGTGGCCGGCGACAATGGCATATTTTTTTGTCGGGTCGGGATGGAATTCGTTGAGCATGACGCTGCCTTTCACCTGCTCTAAGGCGCAGACGGTATATCCATTGGCGTGCAGCGCATCGATGGCGTCCATAGTGTTTTCAAAATAGAGCCAATTGACGGATTCTTCCGCCCCGAGAGCAGTTTTGTGTATTTCAGGCGATGGGGGAGTGGCCGTTATTCCGCAGAGCATCAACCGATCCACGAGGAAAGCATCTG
>CAYTLU010000392.1:0-4805 GCA_964438665.1 uncultured Bacteroides sp. | reverse complement strand
GGGATATATCTCACGCGAGGTAATTTCACGTACATAGGGATTGGAGAGCTGTTTGAGATCGCTTTTGATGTATCCGGGAGCAAGGGATGAATTCTTTGATGTGAACATCCGGTCAATATAGTACCAGTTGAGAAGTGCGCGGTTTTTGCCGTAGTCCACATTGTTGCTCAAAGCGGCTTCCGGAAACAATGCGTTGGCTCCCGGTTCGTATGGAGTGGAGGATAAAAACCAAGAATAGGGGGAGCGCAGATCTATGCCTGATTGTGCCGATTCAAAATCGTCAATGAATGAGCTTCCTGCGTTTGATCCGCTTTTCTTTGTGTGAGGCACCAATTGGGCAAATTCTCCTTGAAGGGATAGTTTGGATGGGGTTGTGGCATTGATTGTCGGGATTTTGTTGAGAAGATTAGTCAGCCACATGAATTCTGTATTGTAGGAGAAATTGAGTCCCCACATTGTGTTGTTGACGATTTCATCACCGATATTGACTTTCTCGGTCAATGCTTTTTCTCCATAATGAAGCAGTGTGCCGCCAATAGTGAAATTTTTATTGAATTTATAGCTCAAATCAAGTCCGAGAAGCGTTTTTCGCTGCATTGAGTAGAGCGACTGGTTTTCAAGCGTGACGTTGATGCTTTGTCCGGAATCAATTATGCTTTGGTTGGTAATTGTCACGATTCCCATAGCATAATCGACAGTGTAGTCGCTGTTTTCGGTCAGTATGACTCCGCCGGCGGTTACAACAACCGATCCGCGCGGAACATTCATTGCATTGAGCCTGATCTGAGAGCCTGCTGATGCCTGATATTCGCCGACAAGCATGAACTTGTTTTTGTCGGCAAACTGCCGGGCGACAACCAATGTCGAATCGTAGAGTTCCTGATAGACATATTGCTTTGCTATGGCCGGATTCCCTATTTTTTGAGCAAGATGGCTGCCGAATGGTTCAACTACCGGGAAGATCACTTTGCCGTTTGACGACTGGATGGTATAGCCTTCGATATAGTCGAAAAAACCATCGGCGGTGGAAGCCTGATTTGAGTCGAGACGGTCAAGATTCATCACCTGAAGCAGCGGAATCTCCGACAGTCCGGGAACCGGCAGATAATTGATTTGCGTTCCGGTTGTGTCCGAGAGATATTTGATCTGCAGTTTGAAATTGGATTGCTGCAACTGATATGCCCCCAGTGAATAAACGTTTTTCATCATAAGATCCCACATCGGCAGACTGGTGGAGACTGTGGTTCCTTTCAGCATTTTCACAAAAAGACACCGGTCGGTGGTGGTGATGTCTGATGAAAATTCACCGACTTGATAGACTTGTCCATTGTAGGTGTATTCAAACGCAACGCCGACAACATCGTCGGAATTCATCTGGCTTTTGAATGAAACATATCCGAGAGTAGAGTTGAGGGTATATTCGCTTTCGGTCAGCAATCGTGCGCTTTCAACTTTCTCATAGTCATGTCCGCCCTCAATGCCGTAGGCAGAAAGCGGCGACAGAGCTTGGGTGACGGTGTTGATATTTCGGGCATCGGGATACTGCTCTTTGATGACAGACAGCAGATTGTTGGATGCATTGGCCGGATTTGGCAGTGATGGATTGGGTTGCCAATAGCTGTTGGCAAGGTGAGAGCTTTCTCCCAAGTCCATGAATGCAACTATATTTCGGCTTTGGTTGAAATTATTGTTCTTGTTCGTAACCCAAATCTCGACTCGTGTGATCTGTACTCCTGATGACACAAACGGCAGTTTTGATGCAAAACGGTCGTAGTTGTCGCGAAAAAAATGGCCAAGGAAGAAATGGCGGTTCTGATCGTAATTGTCGGCATTGATGCTGAAGGGGGTAGTCTGAACGCCGCCTTTTGTATTTATGGATCGGGATTCGGAGTTCTGTTGTGACACGAGCGCGGTTGCCGTCAATCGGCCGAACTGGAGTTTTGCCTTTATGCCGAACAGGGCCGTACTTCCTCTAATGAGCTGTGAGCCTGTGGTCATGCTTACATTGCCGGCCTCTATATTCTTGACAATGTCATCTTCCTTGCCTTCATATTGCAATTTCAGATTTTTTGAGTCAAAGTCGAATGTGGCATCGGTGTTGTATGACATGTTGAATTTCATCCTGTCGCCGACTGATGCCGCTATCGTGGCTTGTATTTTCTGGTTGAAATCGAAATATGTTTTCCTCCGGGATGACATTGAGAGGGCGGGATTATCGGTTTTGTTGGATTTTATGCCCATGTCAATCTGAACCGATCCTGTTGTCTTGAGCCTGACGCCGCCCGGCCCGAAAATTTTCTCCAAAGGGCCGAGTGCAAAGTTCATATCAAGAATGTCAAACGGTTTTTTCTCTTTCTCCTGAGTCAGAGCTTCTGCATTGCGCTGGCGGTAATATTCCTGCATCGAACGCTGCATTTGCCAGTTGTTGTATTGCGCTTCGGTCAGCATGAAAGGCGTTGCTATATCCCGCCCGCCAACGCGCGTGTGGATAATGTAACAGCCGAGTGTGGGATCAAACTCGGCTTCTGTCGTTATATTGGATGGCGTTGCAAGGTCAAAGGAAGATTCCTGACCCATAAGGTCCTCGTAGCTCCGGGGGAATGTGGGCTGTATAGATGATGGCAACACCGCTGAGTCAGGCGGCGATAATGGCGGCGGGGCAGTCAGAGAGGAGGGGGGAGGCGGCAATTCGGACTTATAATATTGCGCCCATGCCGCAGCGCCCCATAGGGAAGCGGCTACAACCATTGCCCACATGAATAACCGCAGGCTTGGGCGATTAATCCGGATATGTTTCTTCTTTTTTTTGCCCACTGCAATATAAAACATTCGCGCCTGATCAAGATTCTGATTGGGGCGCGACGGAAACCTGTGATTATTACATCATGGCAAAAGCTTTTTTTATAGCCGCCTCAACGGTTATTGTCGGGTCGGCGTCAAATATCTTTTTAAGCACTTTCTGCGATTGTGATCGGGCAAAGCCTAACATCACTAGTGCTGAAAGCGCCTCATCGTACACTTCAGAATGGTTTACAAGCTGGTTAATTAACGTGTCTGATGACGGTTTTATTTTGTCGCGAAGGTCAATAATGATCCTTTGGGCTGTTTTTGTTCCGATCCCTTTCACATTTTTAAGCATTCCGTGGTCGCCTATGGCTATCACTTTTTCAAGCTCCGGGGCAGGAATAGATGAGAGAATCATCCGTGCGGTGTTGGCCCCAATGCCGGGAACGCCTATCAGCAGGCGGAACAGCTGACGCTCTTGTTCGGTCAGGAAGCCGAACAGTTGGTGTGCGTCCTCGCGGATAGATTCGTGGACAAGCAGTTTTGTCTCTTCTGCGTTTGAGTCATTGAGGGCTTCATATGTCGAAAGCGAGATGCATAGCATGTATCCGATTCCGTATGACTCAATTACGATGTAGGTTGGGGTCAGTTCGGCGATTGAGCCGCGTATGTATTCAATCATTTTATTTGTTTATTCGGTTAATAACATCTTCAATCCAGTTGCTCATTATTATAACGGCGGTATCATGCCAAGTATCTGGTGGCAGTAGGGAAGGGTTGTCATCCGGATAATAGTTGGTCGGGATATGCGGATTGATGCCCTTTGCCAAATCACGCCGATACTCCTTGTCGAGTGTGTCGGCCGAATATTCTCCGTGTCCTACGACATAGTATTCGGGATGAAGTTTTGACGCTACAATGTAAGGCCCTTGTTCATTGCCGCCGGCAATGATTTCCAGTTCTGGGATGGCGTTTAGTTCCGGCTGATGCCACACGACGTATCGGCTATGTGGAATGTTAAATCCTTCTGTCACGCCTTTCATAAGCGCCGATGAGGGTTTGTAGATGTGGTGGGCGAACACTCCGGAAATTTTGGTGTCAATTGCATGCATTCCGATGCCATGCCAGAAATAGAGCGATGCAAACGCGCCCCAGCACACATAGAATGCAGGAATATGATGGCTGCGGATATATTGGAATATTCCGGTCATTTCTTCCCAATAGTTGACGTTTTCAAAGGCTACATGATCCAGTGGCGCGCCGGTTACAATCACACTGTCGATATCTCCGGCAATATCGTCAAACGTTGTGTAGTAGCGTTTCAGGTGTTCGGGATCGGCATGTCGGCTATGATGGCTTGCCATATTGACAAGTTTTATTTCCACCATGTAGCGAGACGGTGCGATAAGCTGTAAGAAGTCATATTCCGTATCTGTCTTGATCGGCATAAGGTTGATAAGCGCCAGCCGAGCATCGGGTTTTATGCTCCCGGGAGGTTTTGTTTTGAATCCTTGATTGGAGAGCTTGGTGGCCGCCGGAAGCGATGTGTCGATGATTATGCCCATGAGTTATTCCTGAAATAGCGGTGTGAATGTTTGCCAAAGATTGTCGTCGGGGAGGGGGGCTATGACGGAGATCTGCTTATGGCTGACCGGATGCTCAAATTCAATCGAATGAGCTTGGAGCGATATGCTTCCATCCGGGTTGGAACGCTTGTCGCCATATTTCAAATCGCCTTTTATCGGACAACCGATGGCAGATAATTGTACTCGTATTTGATGTTTACGCCCTGTCTCCAGATTGACTTCAAGCAAGTGATAACGATCCGATGAGCCTAATAGCCGGTAGCTTAATGCGGCCTCTTTAGCTCCTTCCTTGGGTTGTGTCGAGGCGTATGATTTGTTGTTTCGCTCTGTGGTGGAAATGTAATGGATAAGACGGTCGCGGTCTTTTGGCGGTTTGTTTCGCGTGAGGGCAAGGTAGGTCTTTTTCACTTTCCCTTCACGGAACATTTCATTTAG